>NZ_JAUBOQ010000053.1:0-38733 GCF_036700325.1 Microcoleus sp. Z1_B2 | reverse complement strand
AAAAATCCGTTGCCGAACTTCCTTCAATCCGTTACATCCGTTACATCCGTTAAAAAATCCGTTGCCGAACTTCCTTCAATCCGTTACATCCGTTACATCCGTTAAAAAATCCGTTGCCGAACTTCCTTCTTACTTGCCAATCACCGACTTATAGGCTGTCACCTTAAGATCAATCCCAGTAATATCTGTCCCAACAACAACAGCCGCCGCTCCTAAATCCAAGGCTTTTTTAGCCATTTCCGGCCCCGATATCCCGCCTTCGCAGATAACGGGAACCTTAAGCTTTTCTACCATTTCCGCAAGCAAATCAAATCCCGGCGGCGACAAATTTTCCGTCTGGGCAGTATAGCCAAAAAGAGTAGTTGCTACAGTATCTGCACCAGCTTCGGCTGCCGCGATCGCAGCTTCTATTGTATCTACATCCGCCATCACTAATTTGCCCAATTCACTGTGAATTCGCGCGATTAACGTCTTTAAATCTTCGCCGGGAGGACGGTTTCTCTCAGTAGCGTCAACGGCGATAATATCGGCTCCAGAAGCGGCGATCGCCCGCGCGTCTTCAAACCGAGGAGTAATGTAAATCTCGCATCCCGGCAATTGCTGCTTCCAAATCCCAATTATGGGAGCGGATATCTGTTTACGCACCGCCCCAATGTGAGCCGGAGTGTCAATCCGCACCCCCGATGCACCTCGATTGATAGCGGTTCGCGCCATTGCCGCAATTACGATCGGATCGTGCAGCGGCGAATCAGCAGGTGCTTGACAAGAAACAATTAATCCTGTAGGAATTTGACAATTAATCATGGGGAATTGCGGATGGGGAATGGGTAATTGGGAATTACAAATTATACCAGTTCAAAAAAAGAATGTAACTGTAGACCATATCCCAACCCATATCCAATGAGTCAATCGATTTTAGATTTTAGATTTTAGATTTTAGATTGAGCCCACGGATAAATGCTCTTTCTTGAGGATTTTCTATTTTCGATTTTGGATTGATTCCAGGGATAAATCACGTGGCGGGTACCACATGAAGAAATTCGTGGTCATTCCCCAATCTAAAATCTAAAATCTAAAATCTAAAATTGTATTACCCATTACCAATCCCAGCCATTAAAGAAATAATTTTGTCCAGCAATTGCTCGGGATGAATCGGTTTAGCCAAACAATCGTTAGCTCCCGCCGTCACAAAAGATATCTGATCGGGCGGAATTTCATTAGCGCTTAAAGCCAGAATCTTGATATTTTCAGTAGCGGGTTTTTCGCGCAGTTGGTGAATTATTTCGCAGCCATTCATACCGGGCAAACGCATATCGACAATCACAGCATTCGGCTGCAAAAGTTCAATTTGTTCCACCGCCGCTGAACCTTCAATCATCCACACCACTTGCAGTCCTGCTGCTGTCAGGATATCGCAAATCAACATAGCAGTTTCTTCATCTTCTTCCACGAGTACGAGACTGCCCCGCGAGGAATAATGCAGCGGTAAAGATGAATTAGATTTTTCATAGGTTAATTTTGTGGATTCATCTTTGGTTAGAGTTTGGATGGGTATAAAAACGGTAAAAGTAGAGCCGACATCAACTGTAGAGTTAACTTCGATCGCACCGCCGTGAAGCTCTACTAACTGTTTAGTTAAGGCCAATCCCAGACCGGTGCCGCCGTATTCGCGGCGGTAGGGGGAATCCAACTGCTGGAATTTTTGAAACAACAGCGATCGCTGATCTTCGGGAATTCCAATGCCGGTATCTTTGATTTGAAAAACAGCGGTGCTGCCTGCAGGTGCAGTACCGGGATGCCGCACTGCCGACGTTCGATTTTTATCTTCTGTCACCCAAACTCGCAGGATGACTCGCCCGCCTTTGGGAGTAAATTTAATCGCATTTCCTAAAAGATTGAAGAGAATTTGTCTCACGCGGCGCGGGTCAGCGATGAAGCGATCGCACTCTTGTTTTATCCGCTGTTCTTGCAGCAGTTCCACGCCTTTAGCCGCAGCTTTTTCTTTGAGGGCGTGCAGGCTCTGAGAAGCTAATTTAGAAAGTGAAAATTCACTAATTTTTAATACTGCTTTTCCCGCTTCTACTTGCGATAAATCTAAAATATCGTTAATTAATTCTAATAAGTGGTCGCCACTGTCTCGGATAGTTTGCAGGTACTGCCGCTGCTTTTGCACTGGCACTTCTTTACTGCCAACTTTGCCGTAAGACCACCGCAGCAGCGTGTCAGAAATGCCGATGACGCAAGTCAGAGGAGTCCGCAATTCGTGGCTCATAGCTGCCAAAAATTCGCTCTTGGCGAGGCTGGCAGACTGGGCTGCAACCAGTGCATCGCGCAGTTCTCGCGTGCGCTCTATTACGCGCTGTTCTGAGGTGCGCTTTTGCTGCTGGACTTGTGCATAAAGTTCGGCTTGGTAAATCGCGATCGCCAAATGTTCTGCTATTTGTCGCAAAAATGTTTTTTTGCTTTCTTCCCACTCGCGAAAAGTACACTGGTGGGCAATTAGCAGCCCCCACAAGTCGTCTTGAACTACGATCGGCACTAGCAACTTTGCCCGCACCTTCGCCCGCCGCATCAACTCTAAAAAACAAGGCTGCGAAGAGTAACTTGTTTCCACATCCGCGACGCACAAAGCCAAACCTTTGCGATATTTTTCTCGGTCAATGACTCCATTGGTAAAACACTGCGCGTCTTCACTAAAATTTAGTACAGACGAGATACCATCATTGGCTAAAGCTTCGTAGGTAACGCGACCTAAATACAAGTAAGACCCGGAAGTTTCTGGGATTTCGCCACACCCAGAAACTGCCGCAGGATTTTCTTTAGCTAACTCGACCTTGTGCGGCGCTGGCACTTTTTCAAATTGATAAATTAACAGGCGATCGACATCCAAAAACTCTCGCACTTGCTCGACTGCTTTTGACAAAATTACAGGCAATTCCAAACTCTGGCGGATTTGAGTTGTCACCTGATTCAAAAGTCGCTCTTGTTCAAGCTGTTGCTGCAAAGCATCTTCTACTGGCTGACAAAATGAAATGCAGGGACTGGCAATTTGTAATTGATTGACGGCTTCGGCAATCTGGCTTTGTAGCGTTTCTGGATCTATAATTTTGGGCGCTGATTTTCCCTCTATTTCTGTTTGGCTGTGTAGGGGCAGGCGATTATTTTGGCTGGCCTTAGCAGCGAGAATATCCAGCAAATTTAGGGTGAATTCGCTTTGCAGAACGGCCGAGTTGGGCTGTATATTTTTAATTGCTTGTTTGAGGGCGCGAATGTCAATTTTCCACGGGGGTGCGGGCTTTATTTCTGCGAGTTTGTCTGCGATGGGAGACAGGAAATTGGCGATCGCCCCAGGGTCGAAAGTCAACTGCACATTCAATTGCGAATAGAGATTTTTTTCGCTGTGTTTGCGTCCGTTTGTTGCGAGCTCATCTAATACCTTGCCCTGCAGCAGCGCGCTAAAATGCTCTGATACTACTGCTGCAAACCTTTCCGACGAATTTTCCAGATTTTGAGAATCAGCGATCGCATCGTCGGTGAGCCAAATCGCCCCTGGGATTTCAGCCATTTGCTGTAACAACTGGTAAGCAGCCTCAAAGGTTGCTAGCGGCAAAGTCCGATTTAAGGTTTTTGGTTTCAATCTAGATATTTTCCCGGTTGTTTTAAAGAACAAAATATGAATGCCCCTGTTGTGAGGACGGAACCCGTGGGACAACTGGCGTGGCCGATCCAACAGACTTGAGATGACAATAGTCAGACACTAGGTAATAGAAGGCCCCAGGGTCAGAGAGTTAATTTTTCCCTATAGTTGTCCTTTTTCTTCTGGGCGAGTAACCCCCACTTCAGCGTTTTACGAGCGCGAAAGCGGTAGGAGGAAACAGGGGGAAGGGATAGGGCTGTATAATCGATCGCTTCTGGTTGTGTTTGTGAACCGGGTTGTTGATGGAAACTAAGCAATTCCACTCCCATTGCTGGGGTGAAGTTAGCACGCGCCTTTGTTTTCTGAGCTGATTCGCCTAATGGCACGTCCTTAACCCAAATAAAAATGTTTAACCCTTAACGACAGAACAGGGGACTAGCTACGCATCCGCTTGGTGTCATTACTCACAAAACCTAGACATCAAAGGTCTCAGGCTGGTCAACTGAAAATGAAGTTTTAGGCCCCAAGCCCAGTCACTTCCGTGCTGGGTCGTTGACTACTTTCAACAATCTTATTCCAGTATTGTAAAACTTCGTTGAGTTTATAAGCCATTATAAACAAGAATGGTATCATATCGCTATGAGTGTTGAACAAGAAATACGCACAGCCCAAAGAAGGGAAGTCTCAAATGCAGCTAACAGAGAGGCACATCATTAAATCCACGGAACACCGTTTCGCCCAAATAGACGAACTAGCTTTCAAGTCCAAAAACCTCTACAATGCCGCCAATTACGTCATTTGTCAGAGCTTTATTTATGGATGGGGTTATGTCAGTTATAACGAAATGAACCGATTGATGAAGTCTCATGAAGCCTACAAGGCTTTGCCTGCTAAAGTAAGTCAGCAAATCTTGATGGTGCTAGACAATAATTGGAAATCGTTTTTTGAAGCCGTTAAAGCTTACAAAGCTGATTCTTCAAAATTCACGGGTCGTCCAAAACTGCCAAAGTACAAAGATAAGACTAAAGGGCGAAACCTTCTCGTCTACACGATTCAAGCAATTAGCAGCAAACAGTTGAAGAAAGGAATCATTAAACTTTCCGGCACTGAACTTTCAATTAAAACCCAACTCAATCCCAACCAGATTTGTCAAGTTAGACTGGTTCCGAAATGTGATTCCTATGTAATTGAGGTGATTTATGATGAAGCGGAGTCCACCCTTGGCAATGCCAACTCTGTAGCTAGTATTGATTTGGGACTGGATAATTTAGTGGCGTTAACTTCAAATCAACCGGGATTTATCCCTTTGTTGATTAACGGGCGACCATTGAAATCGATCAACCAGTTCTACAACAAGCGGAAAGCACGATTGCAATCCCACTTAAAAGGGAATCGCAAAACTTCACCCCGCATGAGCGCGCTTAACTCGCTGTCGCCATCAAAAAGTTGATAATTACTTACATCATGCTAGCCGTCTAATTATTAACCTTTTGCTCACCAAGCAGATTGGGACGCTAGTAATTGGCAAGAACGCGCAGTGGAAAACAGAAATCGAGTTAGGGAAGCAAACCAATCAAAACTTTGTTAGTATTCCTCACTCTCGATTAATTGAAATGTTGGAGTACAAAGCTCGGTTGGCGGGAATCACAGTAATTGTGCAGGAAGAATCCTACACATCCCGATCCAGTTTTTTAGGTTTAGACCCAATTCCTGTTTATGGAAAAACAGAAAAAGAGCCTGTGTTTACTGGTAAACGGATTAAGCGGGGTTTGTACAAAACGTCGAGTGGTCAGCTAATTAATTCCGATGTGAATGCAGCGTACAATATCCTCAGAAAAGCAATCCCAAATGCCTTTAGCAATGGGATAGGGAGCTGCGTAGTTCAGCCGAGGCGGGTCGATCCGCTCAAAGCAAAAGTGAAAGGGGAGGGACTTAACGCCCCCCATGTCTATAAATGACTATACTTTTGCCAGCTATAATATTAATATATAATTTGTTAACTTGTACTTAACACTATCCGGGTAAATGAGCAATCCAACTCAACTCACCCCCGATTTCACGATCGGACATCTGCCGTGTCACGACTTCCAAGTGAGCGCTGCAACTCTAGGACAGGTAGTGGCTGAAAGATTTGAGCAAGAACCCGACCTGCCGGGAGTCATTATTACTCATGAATCACAGGTATTGGGCATGATTTCTCGCGTCAAATTTCGAGAGCAAATGAGTTTTCCCGATCGCGTAGAACTTTACGGGTCACACCCGATTCGAGCCTTGTTAGATTTTATTAGAATTCCGCCTTTGCTGCTTTCGGAAAACTGGAAAATTGACGATGCTGTCCAAGCGTCTTTCAACAGGCATAGAGACTTGATTTATGAACCGATAATTGTGGTAATGGAAGACCAGAGCCACCGCCTTTTGAACATTCATACTCTGGTGATTGCCCAGTCAAAGATTTTAGCACAAACCAACAAAGCTATTCAAAAATACAGACTAGAAAGACACAAGTATTTGGCGCTGATTCAACAAGAAAGAGCGAAAGTTCATGAATGTAATGAACTTTTAAAAAGCTACCAACGTCAAGCAGAAAAATCCCAGGTCAATCCGAATTCCCATCAAGCGGCGCTGGTCAAACAAGCTGAAGAAATTGCTCAAATGAATCAGCGATTTGTGAGGATTGCAAAACTGATTTCTTCGGAAGGTCGCCAAGCATTTCAAGCTACTTTTCAAGGTGCTAATTCTATTTGCAACAATACAGATAAAATTTTGGGCGTGGGCAAAGCCATAGCTAATGATTTAGAAACGGTTAACCGCACTTCCCGAACCATCCGGGAGGCGATCGAACAAGTCAGGCATTTAGCAGTACAGGTGGCTGTAGTTACCAATCAAATGGGAAGTCAGCCCAGCGGCCTGAGTAAAGTGAGTCTAGAAATTGGCAGACTGGCAAGTAAAACTTTTGAATTGGGGACTCAAATGGAGCAAATTGCCAGCCGATTTAAACTTCGAGTTCACGAACTCACTGAGGCAGCAAGAGCGGGTGCTAATGTGGCTAAATCCGTGACTATCAAGATCGATCGCGCCGAAATGGCTCTGTTAGAGTTGGAAGAATTAATAGCGGAAAAAAACTTCAATTCATTGACGGCTATCCAAGAACCTTTGGGAGTCATAAAAAGTGTTACCGCTGATTCTTTAGTTCGAGAAATAGAACACACAGAAGTGGCGGCTTCCGAGTTGGAAGATTTAGTTAAAAATCAAGATTCCTCGCAATATTTGATTCAAAAGATTCAGCAGGCGTTGAAGTCCAAAAAGCCCTAAAATCTCAGCCGCAATCTAATGAAATATTTGTAGAGGAAAATAAATAAAAAAAAATAATTTACAATCATTCTATTTCAAGAATACCATAGCAGTTCTCAAGCGTGGTGAGGTATGCCCAATGCCCAATGCCTTAGATCCGAGAGTACCTCATGTTACTGAGAAAGGCTATATTTGTTATACTGAAGGTGAGGAATTTTCAAATTCAGTTGTAAAAAGGCTATTTAATTAGCCCCAAAAACCTCTAAAAAATTCCAAGAATAGTTGGAAGGACAGGTGACGTTTATGAAAATCCTGCTGGTAGAAGATGACACAGTTACAGTCAGTTTGCTGACTCAAGCGCTGAACTCTCACAATTACAATGTGAATGCGGCAGCAGACGGTGAAACAGCGTTGCATTTGGTGCAGGCATACGATTACGACCTGATTGTTTTGGATGTGCTGATTCCTAAACTCGATGGCATTAGTTTGTGTCGAAAATTGCGATCGTCCGGCTGCCAAATGCCGATATTACTGCTGACAGCGCTAGATAGCAGCAACGATCGAGTCCAAGGTTTAGAGGCCGGTGCAGACGATTATGTGGTCAAACCCTTTAATCTCGAAGAATTAATCGCTCGCATTCGGGCTTTGCTGCGCCGGGGTAAGGCAACTTTGTCAAGTACAAATTTGACATGGGAAAAACTGCAAGTCAACCCGGACACTACGGAAGTAACTTATGCCGAAAAAGTGCTGCACTTGACTCCTAAAGAGTACAATTTGCTGGAACTTTTCCTGAGAAATCCCCGGCGCATTTTCAGTCGCAGCGCCATCCTCGATCGCATTTGGTCGGCCGGCGAATTTCCTCAAGAAGAAGCCGTTACTGCTCACATCAAGGGGCTGCGGCAGAAGCTGAAAGCAGCCGGGATGACTGTAGATTTAGTGGAAACAGTGTACGGATTGGGCTATCGGCTCAAAAGTCTGCCGGAGGAGATTGAGAGCCAACAAGTTGGACAGGAAACGGCAGAAACTGCTAAAACTCAAGAGACTTTATCTACTGAATCCAGCGGGTCGAGCCAGGAATTAAACAAAGACGAGCGCCGTCTCAAAGTCTTGAATGCAATTGCCCAAATGCGCGGAAATTTAAAAGCTAATTTTATAGAAAAGGTGGCGATATTCGATCGCGCGATCGATCAACTCAAAAGCGGAAGCTTGGAGGGCGAAGTGCGCGAGGAAGCCCAGGCCCAAGCTCACAAATTAGTCGGTTCTTTGGGAACGTTAGGGCTGCCGAAAGGTTCGGAAGTTGCGCGCCAGATAGAACATTTGTTCAAGGCTCAAAACATCTTGAAACCGGGGACAGCCCAGCAAATTGAGGAATTTCTGCATCAGCTCAAACAGATATTCGATCGCCCGTCGCCCGAACCGGAAGGCGATTTGGTTCCTGCGGTTTCCCAAAAGCGCCGAATGCTGGTTGTTGATGATGATACTTTTGGGAGCGATCGACTCAAAACAGTAGCATCCGGTTCCGACTTCCAGATAGAAGTCGCCAACTCTCCGCAAGCGGCAAGAAATGCGATTTCTCAACAGCCTCCCGACGCGATTTTGCTGGATTTGACATTTTCCAGATCTCAGGAAAACGGACTTTCTCTATTAGCCGAACTCCGCAGTGAAAAGCCCGAAATTCCGGTAATGGTTTTTAGCGGGCACAATCAATTGAGCGATCGAATAGAAGTTGCTCGTTTGGGAGCTTCGGGCTTTTTACACAAATCTATCCCCCCAGCAGATATACTCAAAGCAGTCGCCCAACTACTCGACCAGACTGGCCCTGCTGAAGCTAAAGTTATGGTGGTAGACGATGACGTGCATCTATTGGCTGCACTGCAAGTGATTCTCCAACCTTGGGGATTTCAAGTAACAACATTGGACGATCCCGAAAAGTTCTGGGAGGTACTCGAAACGACTTGTCCGGATTTGCTAATTTTAGATGTGGAGATGCCCGGTTACAGCGGTATCGAGCTGTGTTTGGCAGTTCGCAACGATTTGCGCTGGAGCAAGCTCCCCGTGCTATTTTTGACAGCTCATTCCGAGTCGGAAACCGTGCGCCAAATGTTTGTCGCAGGTGCTGACGACTACGTTAACAAGCCGATCGTGAAACCGGAATTAATTGCTCGCCTCCTGAATCGTTTGGAGCGGACTCAACTGAGAAACAGACTGGCTCAGGCACAGCGCTAATCCCATTTTAGATTTAAAAAATTAAAGAATTGAAGAACTGGGAATGGCTGATGAGATATGGGTTTCGAGCACGTACCTACAGTTGTATTCTTTTTTTTAAATGGGATAACTAGGAGCAAATATGCAGTGCGTGTCCGAAACAAATCAGGAAGCCTTAGCCAAGACTGGGGATTGTTAGATTGTGTAATTCCGACGGGGTGCGGTTGATTGATGCTTACCCGCCGATCGAGAACACAGGCTAATTTAGAGAAATATTAATCAGATGAAAGCGATGGTATTGCCCTCAGACACAGGCACTCTCAATAACAGCGACTGCGAACTAATTTACGCCCCAGGTTCGATTCAACCTCACGGCATCCTTTTGGTGCTGGAATCTCCGGCGTTAAAAATTTTGCAAGTTAGCAACAATACTTTTGAGGCGATGGGCCTTTACCCCGAACAACTTTTGGATAAATTTTTAGAGGAATTTGTCGAGACTGAGGAAATTGAGGCTATTGAAAAAGCTTTATTTGAAAAAGACCAACGTAATGGTATCAGATTATCATTCAAAAGTCAAGACCGCCAGTCTTTTTTTGAGGGGACGCTACATCTATCAAATTCAGCATTAATTGTTGAACTAGAGTCGGTTGTTTCTCCAAAAACGAGCGATTGTTTCAATTGTTATAATTTAGTCCAAGAGCCGATAGACAAAATCCACAAAACACCAAACCTGCAAGTGCTGTGTCAGACAGCAGTTGCAGAAGTGCGGAGGATAATCGGTTTCGATCGAGCGATCGTCTATCAATTTGATGCCACCGGGGCGGGGGAAGTTGTCGCCGAAGACAAAGTAGAAAGTTTGGCTCCTTTATTGGGACTGCACTATCCGGCTACCGATATTCCCGCCCAAGCAAGAAACCTCTTCAACATGAATTTAATTCGGTTTATTCCCGATATTAACTGTCAGCCTGTAGAACTAATTCCTCACTGCAATCCGCTGACGGGTAGCCCTTTAGATATGGGCTGCTCTTTGTTGAGAACAGTTTCGCCTTGCCACGTTCAATATCTCAAAAATATGAACGTTGCCGCTAGCATGACCCTGACATTAATCAAAAATAAAAAACTCTGGGGATTGATTGCCTGTCACCATCCAACACGAAAGTATGTCAACTACGAAACAAGAACTGCTTGCGAACTACTAGCGAAGTTTGTGAATTTAGAACTCAGCTATAAACAAGATAGCGAAGACCGGGAATATGCTATTTATTTAAAAGCACTTTGTCAAAAATTTATCACGGAAATTTCTCAAAAAAACTGCTTTGTAGAAGGTTTACTAACCTACCGAGATGAATTGCTTGCCTTAGTGGGTGCTACCGGTGGAGTTGTGTGTGCCAATGAAAATTTAACAACCATCGGGCAAACCCCGGAATTGGTAGAAATCGAAAACTTAATTGCTTGGATAAAAACTCAAATAAATAATGACGTTTTTTATACAGATTCTCTCTCAAAACTGTATCCGCCCGCCGAGAATTTTCAAGAATTTGCTAGCGGTTTACTGGTGCTTGCCATGTCCGAAATGCAAAATTATTACATTTTGTGGTTCCGTCCAGAAGCACTTCAAACTGTCAACTGGGCAGGTACACCAGAGGGAAAAATTGAATTTAAACCGGATGGCACCCGATTAATTTCTCCTCGCATTTCCTTTGAGTTGTGGCAAGAAAATGTGAGGTCAAAATCTTTGCCTTGGCAGCAGTGCGAAGTCGAAATAGCCAGAGAACTTCGAGTTGCTATTACTAGCATTGAGCTGCGGAAAATCAATCAGCAGCTTAGCTTAGCTTTGTCGGCTACCAAAATTGGATTTTGGGACTGGGACGTGCAGAAAAATCACATAGTTTGGTCGAGGGAACACGAAGAGTTGTTTGGGTTGCCCCCAGGGACTTTTGCCGGAACTTATCAAAGTTTTGCAGCTTGCGTTCACCCAGAAGATTTTAAAAATATGGAGAATGCTATCAATCAGGCGATCGCCCAGCGAGGAGATTACTGTCACGAAAAGCGCGTGGTTTGGCCCGACGGCAGCATTCACTGGATGGAGGGAAAAGGTAAGTTTTTTTACAACGAAGCCGGCGATCCAGTGCGGATGGTGGGGACTGTTAGAGAAATTACCGATCGCAAAGCTAGAGAATTGCAGTTGCGCCTGTTGGAATCAGCAGTCACCACCACTAACGACGCCGTGTTAATTACCGAAGCTGAACCGATTGAGGAACCGGGGCCGCGAATTATTTATGTCAACCCAGCTTTCACGCGAATGACCGGCTATACACTAGAAGAAGTTGTGGGCAAAACGCCACGCATCTTCCAAGGTGAAAAAACTGATCGCGCCAGTCTCCATCGAGTTCGGACAGCTTTGAAAACCTGGCAGCCGGTGCGGGTTGACTCGATCAATTACCGCAAAGACGGGACGGAATTTTGGGTAGAAATGAGCATTGTCCCCATAGCGGACGAAAATGGTGAGTTTACCCACTGGGTATCAGTCCACCGCGATATTAGCGATCGCAAACTTGCTGAAGCTACCCTCCAACAGCTCAACGAACGGTTAGAAATGCGAGTTTTGCAGCGAACCAGAGAACTAGAAAGCTCTCAAGCAGAACTCCGGGAAAGCGAAGCTTTATTTCGCTCTCTGAGCGAGAGTTCCCCCGTGGGCATTTTCAAAATCGATACTGAGGGGAAATGTACCTATACAAATCCTCGCTGTCAAGCAATTGGTGGCTTCACATCGGCAGCGGCTTTAGGAAACGGCTGGATGCGGTTTGTTCACCGCGAAGACCTCAAACTAATTCTGTCTAAGTGGTCTCAATCGCAATCGCTAGATGGGGAATTTTCCGGCGAATTTCGCCACATCCAGCGAGACGGAACCATTCGGTTTTGTCGGCTTAAAACAGCTCCGATTTTTTCCGACAAAGCTCAACTAATTGGTCACGTGGGCACAGTCACAGATATCACAGAAAGTCGGGCAATTGAAAAAATGAAAAATGAGTTTATTTCGATTGTCAGCCACGAACTGCGAACGCCACTTGCCTCGATTCGCGGTTCTTTAGGTTTGCTGGCGGCTGGGGTACTGAAAAATAAACCGGAAACTGCCAAACAGATGTTAGAAATCGCTTCGAGCGATACCGAACGGTTAGTGCGTTTGGTCAACGATATTCTCGACTTAGAACGGCTCGATTCGAGCCAAGTTATCCTCGTCAAGCAGTGGTGCGATGCCCAGGTTTTGATGCGGAAGTCTGCCGAAGCTGTACTTTCTTTGGCTGCTGAAAATAACATTGATTTGTTGATTTTGCCCGGAACAGCAAAAATTTGGGCTGACCCCGACAGAATCGTTCAACTGCTGGTAAATTTGTTGAGCAATGCGATTAAATTCTCCGCTCCTGGAAGTACAGTAACTCTCAGGGTGGAAGATTTGGGCGAGCGGGTTTTATTTGAAGTCAAAGATCGAGGGCGGGGGATTCCGGCAGATAAACTAGAAACAATCTTTGGACGGTTTCAACAAGTCGATGCTTCTGACTCCCGCCAAAAAGGAGGTACGGGTTTGGGTTTGGCTATCTGTCGCAGCATAGTACAGCAGCACGGGGGCAGAATTTGGGTCGAAAGTGTTGTCTCACAAGGCTGCAGTTTCTATTTCACAGTGCCTGCACCGTTGGAAGGCGAGGGGGGAAAAAGTTTGGAGGTTTGAGATTGCTTTGATAATATCTCGCGCAAGCTCAAGTTCCTGGCAACCCACGCGGGTAGGATGATTTTGGGAGGCTGATAGGTCGATTTTTATGTTCAGGGCTTAAGTAGGTAAGCGGCAAAATCTATCAACAGCGCCCGACGATTAGGACGTTTTTAAGTGCGGAAACTCTTAATTTTATCGCTTCTTCCTTTTGCTATATCTTTCCAGAAACCCGGTTGAGGAGGCAGCGTGCCTAAGTTTTTTTTCGGTTTACCATGATTAATTTAAAATTTGAGTTTTAATTATGTCAGCAAAGCGCATTCTGGTCATTGATGATGAAAAAAACCTCTGCAGCGTGATTCAGGCTTGTCTGGAACATTTAGGTGGCTGGTTTGTACTAAGCGCACCAGGCGGCAGCCAAGGATTGCTGTTAGCTGAAACTCAACTCCCTGACGCTATTCTACTAGATGTGATGATGCCGGATATGGACGGACTTACTCTGTTTGGTTTGCTACAAAACAATGTTGCTACTCGGGGGATTCCGGTGATTTTCCTGACGGCTAAGGTGCAGGCGATGGATTTGAGCAAATTTGCTGATTTGGGGGTAGCGGGGGTGATTGCAAAGCCTTTCGATCCTTTGATTTTGGCACAGCAAGTGGCGGAAATTCTGGGTTGGGAACCGTTGCTTTAAGCTGTGGCGGCATTTAAATTGTAGGTCAAAAAAAATTAAAGTCTTGTGGGGAGTAGGGGCCCTAGCGTCCCGCCCGCCCTTAATATACAATTTAAATGCGCGACAGCTTAAACTCGGGTAAAATACATCGCAGATAGCAGATCAAACTCGGCAGTTGAAACCGCTACTAGACTAACAAAGTCGGCCCAGCCCGACGGCAGAATCAAAGGGGCATTAAAGCCGGATGAGGATCAAAACTCCGCTTTCTCATTCCCTTGATTCTTGCGAAAATAACGCAGTTATGTTATTGAACCGGGTTTAGGCGTCGAGGAAAGTGCTAGTTTTTCCGGCTATTTTCATAATTTCCTCATTTTTTTGATTTAGCTTTGAGATCGATCGGTGATTCGTTCATTTAAACCCTGATTCCCTAGAAATTATAGAGATTATCTCAGGGAGTCGGGGTTTTTTGTTACCTGCAAAGCCGATCGGCTATCACCGTATTTACAGGCAGAATAACTCCTGCAGAAGTTACACAGATTGGCCTCAAGAACGGTTTTTTTTAATCCGAGCTCACAGATGCAGCGAAGTTTTTTGGTAAAAAACCCGGTTTGGGCCTGCTAATCCAAGATTTACGCAGATTTCCCTCAGAAACCGGGTTTTTTAACCCAGGAGCACAGATGGAGTCAAGTTTTTGGCTAAAAAACCGGGTTTTTGCTTAAGTATTGTAATCCCTGCTTCGGCAAAAGTAGATTTATCAAAAAAAATTGATTGTCTTCATAATTTCCTCATATTTTTTAGATAAAGTTTACTCCAAGCTCTGGATCTAAAGGTCGATCGCACTCTCAGCACCATTCCACTGCCAAAGAGTGAATCTGTTGTCAGGAGAGTTCAGGAAAGTGACGGTATTTTCGATTAACGGGTGCAACAGAACAACAACCTTAATAAGTCAGGATATAGGCCCTGCATACCAAACAAACCGGGGGTTCTCGCCGGAACAAACGGGGTTTCTTCGCCAAACCTCTCAATGTTGGCAGGATTACTCAATGCTACAAAAATTAATAACTGAAGATGTGATTCGTGCTATAGAATAACACAAAAAAAATAAGTCTGTCCTTTTGTCAAGATCCAAACTCACAATTGCCACTAACAGGCAAAGCCAAGTCTCAGTAAGTTTTTGAAAGAGTGTGGAGATTTTTTAAATGTCTGATCGGCTATCTTATAAAGGTAACAACCAGATTCTGTGCTATTACGCAAATGTTACCAACCTAGTTCAGGTTGTTCGGATTGGGAACATTCCTAATTGGTACTTTGAAAGAGTGATGTTTCCGGGACAGCGACTGATGTTTGAAGCTGCTGCAGAAGCAGTTTTAGAAATTCACACTGGTACGGTGGCAAGTGCTATTTTATCCGACAAGATTCCCTGCTACGTGCTGCGGGTTATAGAAGAGGTAAGTTCTGAGTTCGAGCTGGTGATGACCGAAGAACGATGGGCGGTATTAGCCGGTTAAAATTCATGAGAAATCAGACGAAAACGAGAAGGATCACAAAAATATTAGTTAACGAGTCTTTGGGGACAGGGAAAATGCAGAAAAATCTTGTCAATATTACCTTGGCTGTAGTCACAGAGGAAGTAGAAATTATCTTGGAGTCTTATCCGAAGCACCCATACCAACAAGCTTTTTCGCCTTCGGGATTGCGACAAGATTTAATTGCTTATGTGCTCAGCCGAGTTCCTAATAGATATACTGCGATCGACTCCGGCGAGTCTTTGTCAAACCAAACAGTTCAGGTTCGCTGTTCTTCAGAACAGTTGCTGCACATAGAAAATTTGATTCATACTGGCATTCGCGACGTGCTGCACAGCTATCAGAAGATAGATTACCCCCTACCTGAAGAAGTTAAATTCGATTCGAGAGTTGCTAGTTGGTTTTGATAGTTTATTGTCATTGAGGGAGACGCCGAGATTCTCGGCACTCTCGGTTTCTCAGTTGGGCGAGGTGAAATTGTGTACTGACGGAAAGCATCCAGGATACCCGCCACGTGATTCATCCGTCCAGAAATAAAAAACCTGTATCCGATAAAGGCGCCCCCGAATTTATCCGTGGGCTCAATGCTTAAATCTAAAATCTAAAATCTAAAATCTAAAATCGATTGACTTGATGGTTCAAGACTTTTGGTAATCGCCACAGCCGTCGCAGGGGCCATTGGGATTGACAGCGCAGCGCAGAATTTCCGATCGAGCATTAAAGCGACAGCTAGCATCTCCAATAACCCAGATGCCGCTTACAAAAGTTCTTTCCGTCGGCGGTGTGGCCGACTGCACGTACAGGGCAATTTTTTGCAGTTGGTAGCGGCCGGATTTGAGTTGATAGCGGTGGTGGCGTTCCAAAACAGCGTAGGTTTGTCCCTCTAAATCTACATAGTTCCCCGGTTGTGGCGTCCAATCGAGCCGCAGGCTACCTAAATATTGGCGGGGGTGAGAGAGAATCACCTCTACGGGTAAAGTATTTTGTTCCATGTGGCGGTGCGTTGGCGAACTGAACTAAAGGGGCAAATAGTTGACTCAACCTACATCTTGTTCATCTAGAAAGATAAGTTTTTATAGATAGAGTAATTTAGGTTTAGGCGCTCAACTTAACTATAGAACCTTTGGCGATCGGGGAATAGGCGACTTATCTTGGGATAGCCGACTCCCTCCACTACGTTGGGCCCAACAGGCTAGGAAATAAACTTCAACTCGCTTGAGGTAACTCAAGTGAAGTTCGATTAGGTTTGATAAAGCAGTACACGCTGATGGTATCGCAACTCGCAGGTTCGATCGATACGCGGTTGAGATTCCTGAACAGATTTTAACTGTTTGCAGGACTTGGGGTGCTTGGGGTGCGTTTGTACTGAGGACTTCACAACTAACTACAAACCAAACCGAATTTTTGGCAATCAAAATTCCCAAAAATATGCCATTCCTTCCATGATTCCCCAAGCGGAAGCAGAACCGGCTAAATAATGATTTTCAGTGCCGCATTCGCGATGCCATTCTAAGAGTTCTGATAGAGCATTAGCGACGATTACTCCCCGGAAATCCTGCTCAAACATACTGATATCATTGCCCGAATCACCGCAAACTAATGTTGCTTCAGATGGAATTTGTAGGCGCTTTTGTAAATAAGTAAGGGCATTGCCTTTATTGCTAGTTTGTGGTAAAATATCTACATTACTATTGCTGCTAAAAATGATTTGAGCTGGCAGTCCCGATTCAGTTAACTTTTGCTGCAAAGCCTTGATTGTCGAGCTATTTTCTGCTGCTGGTTCCAGAGTATAACTGATTTTCCAAGGATTTTGTTCTTTTACGGATTGGGGTTTAAGTTGGGAAAACTGCTGTGCTAAAGAGGCGATCGCCATTTTATCCCAGCCTTGAGAAAGATATTCCGCCCAATCTAAATCGAGGATTCCGTCTTGGTAAATTTCGCTGCCTACACCTGCGATCGAATAGTCGGGTGATAGCAGTTGCTTTTGGGCAATTAATTCGCAAGTTGAAGCATAAGAACGCCCGGTAGCGTAAACCAAACAAATTTGCGATCGCACAGGTTGCAAGCGCTGGTTGAAAACTTGAGTTGCTTCGTCATCTCCGACTAGCGTGTTGTCTAAATCTGTAACTAATAAAAACTTCATTTGGGGAATTAGTCAGGAGTCAGTAGTCTGTAGTCATCAGTCATTAGTGATTGGAAATCGATCGCTTCCTAAAAGAATTTTAACTATTTATAAGAATTTGTTAAACCAACTACATTTATAAGCAAGCTTATCGTTTAAGATGGGCCAGATTTAATTTTCAACAAGTGGTGTGAGTGGTATGGTGAATAATTCAACCTCCGTTAAAGCTTTTTGGCTGTCTTTCTTGATTTCTGGTGCGGCAGTGCCTTTGGGGCCGATCTCCGCAACAGCTCAAATTCAGGATACCTCAACTCCAGAAGTTGCGCTAGAAGATAGTGCTCTCCCTAGGGCTACCCCAGACGCAGCGCTGGCAGCAGGTAAGATTGAGATACCGCAGTTAGCGGCGATTACCGCAGAGACTAACTCCGCAGTCGATCGCCCTTTACCCGAAACAGATGCAGCATGGGTGAATCGCGCTTTACCCGAAACAGATGCAGCATGGGTGAATCGCGCTTTACCCCAAACAGATATAGCAACAGTCGATCGTGCTTTACCCAAACAAGATATAGCAATTGTCGATCGTGCTTTACCCGAAACAGATGTAAAAGTCGATCGTGCAACAACAACCCCAGAAATAACGGAGGCAATTGGCGAATTGCCCCCACAGGAGTTAGAAATTGCAAACTCTCCTCAGTCTCAAAACGTTGCTGAAGCCAGCAAAGTTGACGACATCAGCAGCGAGACGGGCAGCGCTGATGACCTCAGCATACAAGAAGACGCAGCACAAGTCACTTCTGTTTCCCAACTCTCCGACGTGCGGCCGACAGATTGGGCTTTTCAAGCCTTGCAATCCCTAGTAGAAAGATACGGCTGCATTGCGGGATATCCAGACGGCACATTCCGAGGCAATCGGGCAATGACTCGCTACGAATTTGCCGCCGGATTAAACGCTTGCTTGGATCAAATCACCAAACAAATTGGCGGTTCTACTGGTAATTTAGTCAAGCGAGAAGATTTACTTGCTTTGCAAAGATTGCAAGAAGAATTTGCAGCAGAATTAGCTACATTGCGCGGTCGAGTAGATGCTTTAGAAGCCCGCACTGCCGAATTGGAGGCCAACCAATTTTCCACGACAACTAAACTAAACGGATTTGCTTGGTTTAACCTGACTGGAGCTTTTGCGGGCGATCGAGTCCGAGTTGAAGCAATAGATGGAAATGCTGCTCCGCTCGATCGAGTAGCCGGACGCGATCCAGTCACCAACAGACCAATTGTGCAGAGAGTGGACGATGATCCAGAAATCACTTTCAGTCAGTTAGTTTGGTTAACTCTCACTACTTCCTTTACAGGGAAAGACGAATTGATTACACAGCTAGCTGTAGGTAACGGCAATTCCCCCGCCAACCAGTATACTTCAACGGGTTTTTTCAATACATTCGGCACTCCTTTTCTCGATCAAACTGCCGGAGCAAATCCCAATGAAGTTATCCTGCGGGAACTTTCCTATCGGTTCCCGCTTACCAACAGCTTGCAAGTAGTAGTCGGGCCGCGGATTAATTTTTACCGCTACTTTGACAACAATAAATTTAACTTTTTCGTAGACGGTGCGAGCAGCTTTAATTCTAACAACAGCCCTTTGTTAAGCGCTACCAGACGCGGTGCCGGTGCTTTGGCTTTGTGGGATATCGGCCGCGCATTGAAACTGCGTTTTGGTTACTTGGGCGAGAGTACAGAATTTTTGCCAACTTCCGTGTTTAATTCGGCTTCCAATCCGTCTCAAGGCTTGTTTGACGGGACAAATACGACTACAGCAGAATTAACATTCAGTCCGAGCGATCGGACTAATTTGCGCTTTTTGTACAGCCGTTCAAACATCCAGCAAATCGGCGGCTTAATTGGATCTCCTAACAGCAAGCCGTTAAACGGTGTGGCAGATGACGGTTTTGGTGGTCGGCTGGGGAATGCGACTGCGAATACTTATAGTTTCAATTTCGATTGGTCAGTCACTCGCGGTTTTGGTCTTTTCGGCCGTTACGGCTACGCCGAAACCAACATATTTCCCAAGACTAACCGACCCGACGGCACGATCAAAAATCAATCTTATCAGTTAGGAGTTGCATTTCCCGATTTGTTTAAAGAAGGAGCTTTGCTTACGGTGTCATATTTAGTACCTTTTGACTTTACTGGCGGTCGGAGGTTTCTGGTTTCTGGCGGGGGGAATGGCGGCACGCAGTACGAAATTGAGGCAACTTATTATTTTCCTCTCACCGACCATGTTTCGATCGTACCAGCATTTTATGCGATCGGCAATCCCAACAATTTCGATAACAACCCGACAATTTTTGTGGGCAATTTGCGGACGCAGTTTAGTTTTTAAGTAAGTTAGGGCTGACTTGAACATAATTATATAGCAATCCTCAATGAGTCGTAAATTTTTTACCCCACCCCAACCCTCCCCGAACCCGCGGAGAGGAAGTAAGAAATTCACGAATGATGCGAGGATTGCTATATCCTGATTAGCGTCGTCCTGATGTCAACGAATTGGAATTTCGATGATAAATTCAGTGCCTTTACCGGGTTCCGAGTGACACTGCAATTTGCCGTTGTGTTTTTCAACGACAATTTGGTGCGAAATTGATAAACCCAAACCTGTGCCTTTACCTACGGGTTTTGTGGTAAAAAATGGGTCAAACAAACGCACAATATGATCTTCGGGAATGCCCAAGCCATTGTCTTTAATCCGAATTAAAATGCTCTTATCATCAATTGTTTCTGTTTGAATGGTAATAGTAGGAAAGATAGTATTTCCGGTGTTTTTTGCTTGGCTGCAGCTTTCTTCCAAGGCGTCGATCGCATTTGCCAATACATTCATAAATACCTGATTTAACAGTCCGGGATGACAGTTTATTTGCGGCAGTTCTCCGTATTCTTTAATAACTTTAATGCCCTGCCAGTTGGGTTTGGCTTTCAGCCGGCTGTTTAACATTAACAAGGTACTTTCTAAACCTTCGTGAATGTCGGCAGTTTTGATTTTTGCTTCGTCCGCCCGCGAGAAATTTCGGAGAGTTTGAATAATTTCTACAATGCGCTCGCATCCGGTCTGCATTGAATTGAGCAATTTGGGCAGGTCTTTTGCTAGAAATTCTAAGTCTATATCTTCGGCTTGTTGCTGAATTTTTGTAGGGGAATTTGGGTACTCTTCTTGATAGACTTGCACGATTTCTAATAAGTCTAGAACGTAGCCTCGGACGTGGCAGAGGTTGCCGGCGACAAAGCCAACTGGGTTGTTAATTTCGTGGGCAATTCCTGCTAGCACTTGTCCGAGGGAAGACATTTTTTCGGTTTGTACTAACTGCATTTGAGTTTGCTGCAAGTCGCGCAAAGCTGTTTGCAATTCTTGGGATTTTTGCCGATCGCGCGAGGCGGCGGCGGCCCGTTCTTCCTCAACTCCGATCGCCGCGGCAATAATTCCGATCAGCTTGCAGTCGGCTTCTGTGGGCGCGATCGACTCAGTGTAGAGAACGCACATCGCACCCACATAATTGTCGCCCAGGCGCACTGCTTGTCCCAGATAGCTTCGCAGTTGGTAGCGGATGACAGCGGGATCGATTTGGGCGTAGATCGTGTTCTGCAAGTCAGGAATGGCAACAGCCCGATCGCTTCCTTTGCTGCATACATCAGTGCAGATGTGGCCCTCGGCGCGATCGACCAGCGGGTAGTCCGGCGGCGCTTGCCAAGTCGCGATCGCTTGCAGCAGTCCGCCACCGACGTGGCTGTAGATGGCGCAGTTTCCGCCCAAAAGCTCGCCGGCTAAGGATGTCAGGCGCTGGATGTTCTCAGCGGCGTCGGTGGTGAATCCCAAAAAGCACTCGTTGATTTTGCTGAGGCGGTACTCTGCTTGCCTGCGCGCCGTCATGTCGCGGGAGTTGATCACAATTCCTTTCACAGCGGGGTCTGCTAGCAAGTTGATGCCCACACCTTCGAGAAAACACCAAGAACCGTCAGCGCGCCGGAACCGACCTTCTAGGGCGATGGGAACGCCTGGATTTGCGATCAGTTTTTCGCCGTCGGAAATCACCGAGGCAATGTCGTCAGGGTGGATCGAATCGAGAGCAATTTGACGATCGAGTTCAAGGGGTTCGTAGCCCAAAACTCTTTCTACAGAAGGGCTTTCGTAAACAATGCGACCGCTAGCATCGAGAATAGTAATGATGTCGGAACTGTTGAGAATCAGCGATCGCCACTTAGCCTCATTTTGGAACAAAGCTGACTCGGCTTGTTTGCGATCGGTAATATCCTCTACCATTTGCAAAATAAACTGCGGCGTTCCCTGACTGCTGTCGATGACAGAGGCGCTGAGGCGTCCCCACCTGATGCTGCCGTCTTGGCGGAGGTAGCGCTTCTCGATTTGGTAAGCTTCGCGGGTGCCCGCGACTAACTGTTGGCGCAACTCGCGCGAAACTTGTGCGTCTTCCGGGTGCGCGCAGTCGTCGAGGCCGAGACCCCGCAGTTGAGCTTCCGAGATCCCCAGCATAGCTTGAAATGCCGGATTAGTGGCGATCGCAACACCTTCGAGGGTAGCGACTACCATGCCGATCGCAGCGCGTTCAAAAATTGCCCGAAACCGCTGTTCGCTGTCGCGCAAAGCTGCATCCGCTGCCACTTCCTGCGTGATGTCGCGCCCCGCCACTGCCAAACCTTTGCGCGAACCGTCGGGGTTGAACAGCGGCACTTTTCGCACTTCAAACAAATTGCTGCCGCCTGTGGGCAAGGGGACAATTTGGCGGCGGTCGGTAAGAGTGCCTGCTTGCCAGGTGGTTTCGTCGGTTTCCTGCCAAGTTAGGAGGATTTCTCTGACTCTCGGATCGGCGGCGGCAGCGAGTTCGGCAGTAGTTTTGCCCTGGTAGTCTGAGGTTTCCCAGCCCAAAAGTTGGAGGGCGCAGTCGTTGGCAATCAGCCAGCGCCCCTCGCTGTCTGTGAGGTTGATGGCGTCGGGCACGGCGTCGATCGCGGTTTTCAGCCAGTATTCTCGATCGCGCAGGGCTGCTTCGGCTTGTTTGCGATCGGCAATTTCGGCGACGGTTCCTTCGTAGTAAAGGAGTTCGCCATCTTCGTCGCGAACTTCGCGCACGTTTTCCGAGATCCAGGTAGTGCTGCCGTCTTGGCGGCGGACGCAGGACTCAAACTCTTTCAGGGAGCCGTTTTTGCTGATTTCTGCCATGAACGAATCGCGGCGGGTGCGATCGGTGTAAATGTTTTTTGCCGAACATTTTGCGATCAATTCAGACGGCGAATCGTAGCCGTACATTCGGGCGAGTGCCTGGTTGGCGCTGAGGTAGCGCCCGTCTGGGGCGGTTTGAAATATGCCTTCGGTGGCGTTTTCAAAGATGCTGCGGTATTTTGCCTCGGCTTGTTTGAGGGCTTCTTCTGCTTGGAAGCGATCGGTGATATCAGATTGAACGCCGATGAAGTGGGTAACGAGCCCGCTGCTGTCGCGCACCGGCGAGATGGTGAGTTCGTTCCAGAAGGCGGTGCCGTCTTTGCGGTAGTTTTTCAGAACTAC
This sequence comes from Microcoleus sp. Z1_B2, assembly GCF_036700325.1. NCBI lineage: Bacteria > Bacillati > Cyanobacteriota > Cyanophyceae > Oscillatoriales > Microcoleaceae > Microcoleus > Microcoleus sp. Z1_B2. The sequence continues at coordinate 16,013 of NZ_JAUBOQ010000053.1, read as the reverse complement.
TTTGCAGTCGTGTTGTTCTTTCATGGCCGCGCGGATGCGATCGACGGCCGCGCGATCGGTATCTGGGCCTTGCAGGAAGCGGCAATTCTGCCCGATTATTTCGCTGCGATTGTAGCCTGTAATCCGCTCGAAAGCACCGTTGCAGTAAACTATAGGCTTGTCCGGCCGGGTAGCGTCCGCGATCGCGATGCCGTTGCTGGTAGCTGCCAGGGCGCGATCGTACAGCCGAAATACTTCTTCTATTAAATTCGGTGTGCCGCCAGTACGAGTCGGCGATAGCGTTTCAGAAGGAATGCTTATATCGATCTGCATAAGTTTCTATAAATTGAGTTTATTGTAGATACCGACTGCCAGCACACCCTAAAGTTTAACAGAATTTCCCTGTTTTCCGAAGGCAGAAGTTAGAAGGCTATCATGCAGAATTTTGGCGCTAAATTCTACCTAAAGAAAATCTGGCTTCCCTCGTTTTTTTTCCTTCTGCCTTCTGCCTTGTGCCTTCTACCTTCACAGGAATCCTAGTTGTTAATTTATAATAGTTGTTCCCACCATAACTCTATCTCTGGTATAGTTTACTTGGCAGAGTTTGGGCGGCTTACAAGTTCGGTCATTTATTTTTTAGCTTAAATAAAAATACATCGTCCGGCTATCGTAAAAAAAATAATTAAATACTTTATAGTTAAATGATTCAAACTATTCTCTCAAACAAACAGAGGAAAAATTAATTTTGAACGAACACAGCAAGTTCTGAAATATCGTCGATCGCGAAAGTCGGTTCTAGGGCGAGACACTGAGCGCGATCGCCATATCCGTAAGCCGCCCAACAAACATCTATCCCAGCATTTTTAGCAAACAGCAAATCAATCGCTGTATCGCCAACCATTAAAATTTGACTGTTATCCAACTCCGGGAACAGCGGTTTAATAATCGAGTGAAAAACAGTCGGATTGGGTTTCGGAATTATTTGTCCGTTATCACCTAATATCAAATCAAAAAAACTGTGAATGCTCAAATTTTTTAGTAATAAATTAACAAAAGTAACCTGTTTGTTGCTGAAAACTCCCAGGCTCAATCCCGACTGACGCGCCAACTGCAACACTTGCTTTGTCCCGGTAAATAACTCTACCTGCTTTTCACCTTCCGTCCGATAATAAGAGCGGTAAGTTTCAACCCATTCAGGAATTGCGCTTTCCTCGATCGCCGGATGGAGGATTTTAAAACTATTTGGTAAATTGATGCCGATCGTACCTATAATAGTATCAGCAGCAGGCGGGGTAATATTGTAAGTCTCAAAAGTTTTGGTAAAGCAAAATACAATAGCTTTGTGGGTAATTGCCAAAGTGCCGTCGAAGTCGAAAATAATTAAGTTGTACTGACTCATATTATTTAAAATATTCTATCTAGCAATCGGAGGTTTGCCACGATATAATAGCATAATTAATCTCTCATTCACCAATTATAAGTATAATTTTTCAACATTCAAGAGGTCAACATGAGTGTCACCGAAAAACCCGAACTTCTAGTAACAGATTTTACCGATTTTCCAGATCACACTCAATTACCCGACTCCGACGGTGCTTTTGTGAAAAACTTTCAAGAACTCCCTCAAAGCATCCTGTTAACAACATCTGTTCGCCCCATTTTAGACCAACTTCATCCCGACGGACAATACTGCATCGGTCAATATTCCGGTATTTATCAGGGCGTAGAACGGCCTTGGATGCGCTGGTGGGATGCTGAGGGGAATTTGCTGCTGGCTGCTGATGAACGGGTTGAACAAGCGGAATTGGCAGTCGAACAAGCGCAGTCAGAAGCAGAACAAGAGCGGCAAAAGCGAATAGAAGCCGAGCAGCGAATTCAAGCCTTAGAAGCGCGTTTGCGAGAGTTAGAAGGAGGTTAATAGGTAGCCAGAAACCGGGTTTTTCCGCCAAAATATTCGCAAAAAATCATCAATCTCCCAAAAACCCGGTTTCTTTGAACTTACGCAGCGGTGACGAGAAACCGGGTTTTTTCGCCAAAGTATTCGATTCAAACCTTCAATCTAGCCAAAAACCCGGTTTCTTGATTGGCACCTACCAGCCTCAAAAACAAGATCGACATCGGTTCTAATCCAGAAGCTGCTTGTATTATTTGATAAGTATTTTGTAGCTTTGTGTAGAATCTATGGCACTAATTGTTCAGAAATATGGCGGAACCTCGGTTGGTACAGTCGATCGCATTTTGGAAGTAGCCAGACGAGTAGTAAAAACAGCACAGCTCGGCAACTCTCTGGTTGTCGTACTTTCAGCGATGGGCAAAACCACCGACGGTTTAGTTAAACTCGCCAAGGAAATTTCCCCAAATCCCAACAAGCGGGAAATGGATATGTTGCTTTCCACTGGGGAACAAGTCTCGATCGCACTTTTAAGCATGGCATTGCAGGAAATGGGACAGCCCGCCATTTCCCTCACCGGCGCCCAAGTCGGCATTGTCACCGAAGCCGCCCACACCCGCGCCCGAATTTTGCGAATCGATCCGAATCGGCTTGAAAGCCAGTTAAAAAGCGGTAAAGTCGTTGTGGTTGCCGGTTTCCAAGGCATCGCCGATGCCGGAGAATTGGAAATTACCACCTTGGGCCGTGGCGGTTCCGACACAACAGCAGTAGCCTTGGCTGCTGCGCTGCGGGCCGACAGGTGCGAAATTTATACCGACGTGCCCGGAATTCTGACTACAGATCCGCGCTTGGTTGCCGACGCGCAATTGATGGACGAAATCACTTGCGACGAAATGCTGGAATTGGCGAGTTTGGGTGCAAAAGTCCTCCACCCGCGCGCGGTAGAAATTGCGAAGAATTACGGCGTGCCGCTGGTAGTGCTTTCTAGCTGGAGTGACGCCCCCGGTACCCGTGTAGTGTCCCCACCCCCGCAACCCCGGCCTTTGGAGGGCTTGGAGCTCGCAAAAGCCGTCGATGCGGTGGAATTTGACTTAGATCAGGCAGGGGTGTCGCTGCTGCGTTTGCCCGATCGCCCCGGCGTAGCAGCGCGGTTGTTTGGTGCGATCGCCCAACAAAACCTCGATGTAGACTTAATTATCCAGTCAATTCATGAAGGAAATACTAACGATATTGCCTTCACAGTGACGCGAAAATCTCTGCAACAAGCCACCGCCGTTGCAGATGCAATTATTCCCACCCTCGGCAAGAATTCTCGCCCAGAATTGGGAGAACCGGAAGTGAAAGCAGAAGAGCGGCCCATAGCTAAAGTTAGCATTGCGGGTGCGGGAATGATCGGTCGTCCGAGGGTAGCGGCGCAGATGTTTAAGACTTTAGCGGATGCGGGAATTAACATTCAAATGATTTCTACATCCGAGGTTAAAGTTAGTTGTGCGATCGATGCTGAAGATTGCGATCGGGCCGTTGCCGAACTCTGCAAAACATTTGATGTCGCCAACTCCCCTGTTGGGCTGCATTCATCATCCCACAAACCGCCCGCAGTCCGCGCCGTTGCGTTGGATCTCAATCAAGCGCGTCTAGCAATTCGCCAATTGCCCGATCGACCCGGAGTAGCAGCAAAACTGTTCGGACTTTTAGCCGAGGAAAATATCAGCGTAGACACAATCATTCAGTCGCAGCGCTGTCACAATATCGACGGCATATTAACTCGCGACATTGCATTTACCGTAGCACAAATCGACGCCGAAGCTGCTAAAATAGTCCTCGAAAAAGCCGCCCCAGAATTCGGATGGGGCGAAGTAGCAGTCGATACACAAATTGCCAAAGTTAGCGTTGTCGGTTCCGGGATGGTAGCGCATCCGGGAGTAGCGGCAAAAATGTTTGAAGCGCTTTCCCGCCAGCAAATCAACATTCAAATGATTGCAACTTCGGAGATTAAAATTAGCTGCGTTGTGGATGAAGGACAAGGCGTAACTGCTTTGAAGGCAATTCACGCAGCCTTTGAACTTGCCGGCACCGAAAGAATCCAAGTTCCAGCTTAAGACAAGTAGGGAAAGGGCACTGCCGTGTCCTTACAAATATCGCGGTTTTCGGTAGGGAAACGGCACTGCCGTGTCCTTGCAAATATCGCGGACACAGCAGTGCTGTATCCCTACAAATATATTCGGATTTGGACACGGCACTGCTGTGTCCTTGCAAATATTGATCGAGAGTCAACGATCGCAGTTTTGAGTACAAATTTCACAGCATGAGGCTGTGTTAGGATTAAATTGGCGATCGCCTAAAAGGGATTGAATTTTATGACTGTAGCGAAAGAACAGATTACTGAGAGCAGTAGCAATAGCGGTTTATTGAATTTCCGAATCACTGTTGAACGTCTGATCGAACTTTTAGATTTAGAACAAGAGGATGAGTACGGGATTTTGAGACCAACTGAGTATGCTTTCAGAACAGCGATGAAATTGATTGTAGAAACCTATGATATTTTGGGTGATAATTTTCCAAAAGCCTCAACAGGTACAGATGACAGAGGCAGTATTACACTAGATTGGACAAGCTTAGAACCAGAGCGTACAGTTCGCCTATTTTGTCCATGCAGTGCGGAGCAACCAGTTGACATTTATCACCATGCAAACAATGAAAATGCGGTCGAAAATATAGCTTCATCATCAACATTAGTTTACTGGTTGCAGTGGTTTAACAAAATATGATAGAACCATCTTCAGGGAGTGCGTCAGAGTTTGAAACATTACCGGATCGTACACTTGTTTACCGAGCTCTCCGAAAAGGATGGATAGATCGGGATAGATCGATCGTCAAATCGGACGCCTACTATTTGCGCCAACGTATAAACGAACAGGGTATTTCTGTCAATTTTTCCCTAGAGCAATCTTTGAGTGCATTGAGAAATTGTGAAGGAGTTGCTAGCCTGGATTTAGGGAAAATTCGAGAACTAGGTCTAAATGTAGTACGTGACTCTTCATCTCATGGGAGTATTATAGGCTTGCCCTATCGTGAAGATAACCGTCCAAGGGCTGATGAGCTTGCACTTTTGTTAGCAAGACGGTCTCGAATTGTATGGGAATCTTCCTCAAGTTAATATCAGCAATTTAAAAGGACAAGCTGTATATATTCTTCAGTTTTTCTTTGTGGTTCATTTGGCTCATTTGACAATAAATTTTGACTTAATATTTCTTGCGCTATCGCCTCCACAACCGGCACACAAACCGAATTCCCAATTTGCTTGTAACTTTCCCCCGCACTCGGATAAGTTTTAAAATCTTCAGGAAAACCCATAAGACGGTAACATTCCTTCAGCGTCAACTTTCTCACCATATCTTGCTCAGGAATGTAGATAAAAAACCTGCCCGATGTTTCTTGCGAAGGAATTGTCGGATGCACTCCATCTACCGAATAAATGCGATTAGGCTGTCTGTGAACTCTCGATAAATGTTCTGTATTCGGCCTCACGCCAGTTTTCCAAGTACCTTTATTTCTGTAACCTACAAATAAAAGTCCCGAATCTTGCTTTCTCGGAGACTCAATTAGAGTATACTCGGATTTATCCAATATTTCAAAATCTCCTGTCTCGTCTAGAAATTCCCTGATTTTTGGAGTCAACTGGATTTTAAGCCGAGAAAAATTGAATGGTTTACCTTGAGTTGCAATAATAAATATTCTTTCACGATGTTGAGCAATTCCAAAGTCTTTAGCATTCAGCATTTTGTAATTCACGCTGTATCCCAAATCTTCAAGACTGGCAATAATTACTTTTAAGGTATTTCCCTTGTCATGATGGATTAAGTGCTTGACATTTTCGAGAACAACTACTTGAGGTTGCTTAATTTTGATAATTTTACAAATCTCAAAAAATAGCGTGCCTCTAGTATCTTCAAAACCTAGCTTTTTGCCACAGATACTAAAAGGTTGGCACGGAAACCCGGCGACTAAAACATCAAAGTCTTCTAACTCAACGGGATTAATTTTACTGATATCTCCAAAAGGAACCTCACCGAAGTTCTCCGTGTAAACTTGTCGGCATTTGCTGTTAATTTCGCAGGAAAAAACGCATTCAAAGCCCATTTTTTCAAAACCTTGTCTGAAACCTCCAATTCCTGAAAATAAATCTATAAATTTCATTTATAATTCAATACTAAATCTTACTAAAGCCAATCCTAACATATTTTGTTTCTCTCTCTTCTTTCACTCTGCGTTCTCTGCGTTCTCTGCGGTTCATTCTATCAAGTTCCACAAGTCTTGTGACAGTCCTCAATCTTATACCACTCATTAAAAGTCGCAGCAGCCACCGCCGGACACGGCAATGCCCTGTCCCCACAGATATCGGATAGAATGTCGATCGCCCGAAAATTTCCCCCGCATTCAACCAACCAATGTCCCAAACTTGTCCCACAGCCGACTAAACTAGAAATAGCAAAAAAAATATAGCTATTCTTTACTTCCTTTCACCAACCATGAGTCAAACATTGGAAAACCTCACCGCAATCGATGACAAGCTATCCAAACGCCACATCGACCTCGATCCAGGCGGCTACTTCATCATCTATCTCGATCGCGAAACCAGCTTAATTTGTGCCAAACATTTCACCAACATCATCGACGATCGAGGCCTCGCCGTCGATCCCGAAACCGGCAAACCCATCCCCGCCCGCGGCAAAGTAGAACGCACTCAGTCCACACTTTTTACCGGCAGAACCGCCAAAGAACTTTGTGTCAAAATTCTAGAAGAAACCCGCCCCAACCCGGTGACAATGTTAGATCACGCGGCTTATCTGGGACGGGAATTTGTACGGGCAGAAATTGCATTGTTGAGCGATCGAGAATACGTTCAAGATTAGTGCAGCCCTGCCATATTTTCTTGACAAAATGGCAACCGATCGGATGCAAGCAGCACCCGATCACGAAAAACCTTGATACCAGAAATAAGTCACCATCGGAATCACTGTCGCCAACACCAACAGCACAACCACAACAACTGTGGCATTGCCTTGATCTGTTTCTTCAGCTTTTTTAAACGTGCCTTCAACTTGAATGTTGTCAACAACTTCAGGAGGGCCCGGATCGGGTTCGCCCGACAAAACAGTTGCAATGCGCGTACTTGCAGCCGCAAATGCCTCGTTGTATTTATTCGCTTCCCGCAGTGGCACTTGCACAGTTTCCCCGGCCACACTCTGGGCAATTTCATCGGTTAGCAGGGATTTCACCCCTTCCCCCGTCCGAATTGCCGCGCTGTTGGTAACAGTGTCCAGAACGAGTAAAATTTGATTAGTCTGGTCTTCTTTTGCGGGAAACCACTGTTCAAACAGTTGGTCGGTGAAAGTGGCAGCCGTTTCACCGTAGTCTAAGCGGTGGATGGTGACAAATCGGACTTGTTTCCCTGTTTTGTTTTCCAGGTTGTCGAGCACGCTGCTGATATTGCTTTCGCTACTGCGGCTGAGCACGTCGCCTTTGTCGAACACCCAAGTTCGATCGCCCGCCGACAACACCGGTATTTCGTAAACGCCAGTCGCCAATGCCGGCAATACCGCCATCTGGGATGCGATTAGGGCGATCGCGATCGTCGCCGCCAAAGGTTGGAGATATTTTCTCCAGTTAAATAATTGCTTCAGGAGTCTAGTCATGAGGTTAACCGTAAAACTGACTTTTTTCCAAAAATACTATAGAAACCCCCGTAAAATTCATTTTATGCAGGGCAATATTTACAATTAGCTAGCCAGTGGAACTCCCCGCCCGATTATTTTAGGATTCTAACTATGGAACCAGCAGACACTTATAAAGGTTGGATTATTCAATCCCAGAAAGTCTTCTACGTCGAGGTTTGGGATAGCCGCGGCAACCGCCACGTCGCCGTCCAAAATGCCAAGACAGAGGAGGAAGCTTTGGAATTGGCCAAAAAGTGGATAGACAAATATGAGTCAAAACCCGGAAGAATGCCGATCGACGTACCCCATCCTTTCGGAGACATGATCGATATGCCATTTTGACTCAGTTGACTGTTGACTGTTAACTGTTAACTGTTACATTACAGCTTGTAGGGTGCGTCAGATAGAGAAAACCTCTTCTAATCGAGAAATTATTGGAACTGACGCACCCAAAGACTATGCCAGTTGCGTCCAGGACTGCATTTGTCATGAGATACAATTATGAAATTCCTCGCAATTTCCGCGTATTTTCTACTAAACTCCGAGCAAATTCGTCGAACCTTTCAGACAGTTTTTCATCCAACAATTTACCATCAGGACTAAAAGCTTTCCAAGCTTGTCCGATCGCAATTTGTTCGGGAATTACCCAAGCGTGCACCCATCTCAAAATCACGCGCAAATCGTTGAGTGCGTTGCTGTTAACTTGCCCTCCCAAAACGCTAATCCCACCCGCAACTTTCCCGTCCAAATGCTCAAAACTCATCAAATCCAGGGCATTCTTGAGAGCATCGCTGACGCTACCGTGATACTCCGGCGTTGCCAAAATCAAGCCGTCGGCTTGCTTAACTGCATTCTGCAGCTTTTCCACATCCGGGTAATCGAGATAATCATTCTCACCCTTGCAGAATGGCAGATTGAGCGATCGCAAATCCCATATTTCAACTTCCGCGCCCAAAGCCTGCGCCCGTTCTGCTGCCACCTTCAACGCTAACTGGCTGTAGGAGCCAGCCCGCAAACTTCCACCAATGCCGACAATTTTTACCATAAAGCTTAAAAACAATAACTGCTTGAGTAAAACGTACTCATTACGAGTATGATTAACATAGCAAGTTCGATCGGCAACTGTCAATCGATTTGAGATTTTCGATTTGAGATTTTAGATTTACCGACGGAACCCAGAAACCGGGTTTTTTGAGCAAAATCCTGGGTTATAGCCCGCAGATTAGGTAAAAAACCCGGTTTCTTGAGCAGCCGTGGGTAAGTTCAGTAGAGAGGCCCAGAAACCGGGTTTTTTGAGCAAAATCCATCGATTTGAGATTTGAGATTTGAGATTTGAGATTTACGGAGGGAGCCGAGAAACCGGGTTTTTTGAGCAAAATCCTGGGTTATAGCCCGCAAATTAGGTAAAAAACCCGGTTTCTTGAGCAGCCGTGGGTAAGTTCAGTGGAGGGAGCCGAGAAACCGGGTTTTTTGAGCAAAATCCTGGGTTATAGCCCGCAGATTAGGTAAAAAACCCGGTTTCTCGAGCAGCCGTGGATTCAAAACCCCCCTCAAGAGCAGGGCGGTTTCATTCTCACGAAAATCAGGCTTTTGTAGGGGCGGTGCGACCCCTAGTCCCCGTGCCCGCCCCCACCCACAGACCATTGCACAGGCGTTTGGGACATGGGGGCAACCACGGGGGATTGCCCCTACCGAGAATGAAACCGCCCCCCTCTTGAGGGGTTTCTTAAGATGCCCGCGAGAGATAAACCCATCCAACACCCGCCCTCTTGTTAAAATAAATGAACGTAGCAAACCACAAGCGGTCAATCTTGGCAGTCTTCAACCTTGGGCAAAGCAATATGAAAAATTCTTGGAAACACGCATGGCTGGGGCATCTAGCTGTAAACAAAGACAAGTCGAGCCAGAATCCTAAAAAATCAATTCCAGGACGGAATCTTTGGCGCATCCTGGGCAGTTTGGTGATTTCTCAAGGAATATTGCTCTCGACCCCGGTGTTTGCCGAGAGTGCGCCAAACACCATGAGTTACAGCCAACTCATCGACAACATAGAAAAAGGGCAAGTCAGTAAAATCGAAGTAGACGAAACTCAAAGAACTGCCAAGGTTAGGCTAAAAAATCAAAAAAGCGATCAAACCCAATCAGTTAGTCTGTTCGACTACAACAACCGAGAACTGTACTCGCAAATCCGCGCCAAAAAGATTGACTTTGAAGTCAAACAAACAGCAGATAACGCAGCGGCAGTCAGTTTAGTAATAAACTTGCTAGTGATTTTTGCAGTGTTGGCAGTGCTGATGGCAATCCTGCGCCGATCGACCCAATCTCAAGGAAATGCCATGAACTTCGGCAAATCCAGAGCCCGTTTCCAAATGGAAGCCAAAACCGGCGTGATGTTCGACGACGTAGCAGGCATCGAAGAAGCTAAAGAAGAACTGCAAGAAGTCGTAACCTTCCTCAAAAAACCCGAACGCTTCAACGCCATCGGCGCCAAAATTCCCAGAGGAGTTCTGTTAATCGGGCCTCCCGGAACCGGCAAAACAATGCTGGCCAAAGCCATCGCAGGCGAAGCAGCCGTCCCCTTCTTCAGCATCTCCGGTTCCGAATTTGTCGAAATGTTTGTCGGAGTTGGCGCCTCCCGCGTCCGCGACTTGTTCCGCAAAGCTAAAGAAAATTCGCCCTGCATCGTCTTCATCGACGAAATAGACGCCGTAGGAAGGCAGCGGGGCGCTGGTATCGGCGGCGGCAACGACGAACGCGAACAAACTCTCAATCAGTTGCTGACAGAAATGGACGGCTTTGAGGGTAACAGCGGTGTGATTGTGATTGCAGCTACTAACCGCCCCGACGTGCTCGATACCGCCCTGCTGCGACCCGGCAGGTTCGATCGACAAGTAACGGTAGATTTACCCAGTTACAAAGGGCGTTTGGGGATTTTGCAAGTTCACGCGCGCAACAAAAAACTCGACCCAGAAGTTGCCCTAGACACGATCGCCCGCCGCACTCCCGGCTTTTCCGGCGCTGACTTGGCAAACTTGCTCAACGAAGCAGCAATTCTCACTGCGAGGCGTCGCAAAGACACGATTACTAACTTAGAAGTTCACGACGCGATCGACCGGATCACGATCGGGCTGACGCTCAACCCGCTGCTCGACAGCAAGAAAAAGTGGATGACAGCATACCACGAAGTCGGACACGCCCTAGTCGCGACCATGCTCAAAAATGCCGACCCCGTGGAAAAAGTAACGATTATTCCCCGTTCCGGTGGCATCGAAGGCTTTACTAGCTTTGTGCTCGACGACGAAATGCTCGACAGCGAAGGTTTGAGGAGTCGGGCTTTGCTGTTAAACCGAATTAAAGTAGCTTTGGGGGGACGGGCGGCGGAGGCCGAAATTTATGGCGATGCTGAAATCGACACCGGTGCCGGTAGCGATCTCAGAAAAGTTAGCAGTCTCGCCAGGGAGATGGTAACGCTTTACGGAATGTCGGATTTGGGGCCTGTGGCTTTGGAAAGTCCGAACAATGAGGTGTTTTTGGGTCAAAGCTGGAATTCGCGATCGGAGTATTCCGAAGAAATGGCAATCAAGATCGATCGCCAAGTCCGGGAAATTGCCTTTGAGTGCTACGAAGAAGCTCGCCGAATTATCCGCGAAAATCGGGATTTGGTAGACAAACTTGTCGAAGCGCTGTTGGATGAAGAAACGATCGACGGCGACGAATTCCGGCAAATTGTCGCTCGCTACACCGAGGTAAACAAAAAAGAGTTGGCACCAACATAAAGAGTCATTAGTCATTAGTTATTCAAGTTTGTAGTGATGACTTTATTCCTCATTCTCGAAAAAATCAGGACTTTACTCATTACTACAAACCCCAAAAATGACTACTAACTAATCACTAATGACTAATGACTAATGACTACTAACTAATGACTAATTAAGATTGTTGCGCGTACATTTCCCGGAGAACCAAAGCCGGGTCAACCCAGCGGCCGCCGTACTTCAATCCCCAGTGCAAGTGAGGCCCACTCGTGCGGCCGGTCATCCCAACTCTGGCAATTCTCGCACCCGCAGGCACTGTTTGACCTTGCCAAATTTGCAAAGTACCTTCGCGATCGGTATAATAACGCCCGCCGTTAGCCGTTAGCACTCGGCCTCTGAGGTGACAGTAGATGTGTTCCCAATTTCCCGATCGCACGATCATACCAGTGCCGCATCGGCCATCTTCCCAAACTTCCACAATTTGCCCGCCCCACCAATTGCGGATATAGCTGCCTTCCGGGGCGGCCAAGTCCAAACCGTAATGAAAATCCCCGCCACGGGGGCCGAAGGGGGAAGTGTAGGTTTCAAAGTTTTCGACTGGAAAAGAAGCTTCTTGCCACAAATTACCCGTCGCTACTCTGGTTGGTAAGCCTGACTGAGCTTTGACCACCTGCTGCTGCAAATAAGGGCTAATCAACACAATGCCGATCGAAAGTGCCAGCAGCAGCATCTGTCTGAGACGAAAAAAGCGTTTTGCCGTCAGCGGGCCTCTAGAGTCTTGCAGGATTTTTTTCACGGCTCAAAGTTAAATGTGTGTGGGAGTTTGCGTTGTCTGTTAGCCTCACATCTTGCACCCTTGTCAATAAAGCTTTCAGGGGCGGGCTTTCCGGCCGAGCCCACAAAAAAATCATCCTTTGTGGAACGGGCCGGAAAGCCCGTTTGTGAGAAGGGTGCAAAATGTAAGTTATGCCAATTCGCTGCAAGATTGGCTTTGAGCTCTACCCGCGATCGCGAATCAGTTTATCAACAACGTGTATCTTACTCCATCCAAAACCCGTGTCAAGGCTTCCGGGTAAATGCCCAGGGGAGATAAAAAAAAGTTGGCAGACTAATTCGTGCTGCGGTTGAATCCGATCGAGCTTTTGCTTGACACTATAGTTAGTTAGTTCCGGGATTTTGGATGTCATCCAAAATCTCAAATTCATAACACATCAAGCAATGCTTACTGAAATTTTTCCCTTTAGTTTTGCCATAGACGCAACTGCGATCGCCGGTGCGTCCTTGTGGTCTTTGGCCCTGTACTGGGGCCTGTCGCCCCTCACAGAATGGGTAATCCTGCAACTCAACCGCTGGATGAATTTTGCTGAGAGATCCCTCTACACCTCGGAAGCCGAGTTTGAAAGAACCCGCCAAGCCAGAGAAGCCCAAAATGCGTTTTACGCTTCGCTGTTGAGCATTGTGCCCTTTTTGATTGTGGGCGGATTGTGCAATTGGGGCGTAGAATTTTCTCTGGGTACTGGTTGGGCGGTATCTATGGGTACGATCGCCTGTATTGGTGGCGGCGTGTACGAGCTCGGCCGCCGAGACGGCGAGGAGTCTTAGGGGATTTTGGATTTTGGATTTTGGATTTTGGATTGCTCAAGATATTTGGAGATTTACCATTCTCTAGAATTGATCGTAATCCCAAATCCAAAACTCCAAGTCTCAAATAACTTTGACATTATAATGTTAATGGATTTGTGACAGATATTTTTTTTGATGAACCGCAGAGGGCGCAGAGGACACAGAGAAAGAGCAGAAAAGAGAAAGGAATAGAAGAGAATAGATGGTGTTCATATTTCTTCTAAGGCTTGCTATACAGGTAATCAAACAGAATTAGCCATGTATTTTAACCGTAATTTGACTCAGGATGTTTGCCTAACAGCCGCAGTTGGCGTTCAGTAGCGGTAGCGATTATTTCGGGGTTAAACTGCCACGGCCAAGGCGAAAATTTCTGCGCGATGTTGCGGTGGGAATAATGCACTTGCAGTAAGTAGCGAGTTCCATCTGTTGTCGTATTTCTGCCGCCGGAGTGCCAAATTTCACTGCGGAAAAACAGCACATCTCCTGCTTTGCACAAAACTGGTTCTGGGGAGTGTCCGTTCCAAGTTTCTTCCCCGCGTTCTGGTTTTCGACCAGATTTGTGACTACCAGGAATAATGTAGGTAGGACAGAGGTCTTCTGCGATGTCGCTGAGATAGAAATGGGCTGTACAAATCCATACTGGTAGTTGAAAAGTGCGTTCCTCTTCGAGGGCTCCGCTAACGGCAAACACGCTTTCGGGCAGGGGTACAAACACCTGATCGACGTGGACGCGCCAACCATCATAACCGGGCCCGCTTTTCCACGCAGTCATGCCGATAATATGGCAATCGCTGCCCATTAATGCTTCGGCTAATTCAATTATACCCGGTCGATCGGCATAGGAAAGCCACAGGCGATCGCGATTAAAAACGCACTTAAAATGCTGGTTCAATTCACTCCAACTGCTACCATCGAGTCCGAAGGGTTGCAGGCGATCGAGTGCTTCCTTTGTTTGCGCCACTTCCGACGGACTGAGTACACCAGGCATCAGCGCAAAACCATCTTCGCGCACCGCTTCTACCGCCCCTGCTGTGTCGAAAAGATCACAAGTCTTTTGCCGATAGCTGAAAACTTCGCTTAACGTGCTTGCGTTCATACTTAAAAAAGTAAAATTATTAACTGTTATTAAATTAACACTTATTCTGCTCGATACTTGCATATTATGAAACCAGCCACCCGGTTTCTTGGTACATCAGGACTTACACAAAATTTAATTATTTAGGGCAGGCACTGCTCACATTACGTCTGATTTGGGGATAAATTAAATGAAAGACCAACAAGAACCAACATCATTAAATCAAGCCCGCGCTGCCTTCCAAAAAATCTGGGGATACGACGACTTTCGACCACCCCAAGGAGAAATCGTCGGTAGTTTATTAGCCGGAAAAGATACACTTATAATTATGCCGACAGGTGGCGGCAAATCCATCTGCTTTCAACTGCCAGCTTTGTTACAAACAGGTTTAACTTTGGTAGTTTCGCCGTTAGTCGCACTGATGGAAAACCAAGTACAAGAATTGCGCGATCGCAATTTACCCGCTTCCCTCCTCCACAGTCAATTGCCAACAGCGCAGCGCCGACAAACTATGCAATCGCTGCAACAAAACAAATTAAGATTGCTGTACCTGTCTCCCGAAACATTACTCAGCAAACCTGTTTGGGAAATTATCAGTCAGCCACACATCCAAATCAACGGTTTAATATTAGATGAAGCTCACTGTTTAGTGCAGTGGGGCGATACTTTTCGACCAGCTTACCGCCGTTTGGGAACAGTGCGATCGGCTTTGTTGAAAGCTAAACCAGCAAACAGTAAAATTGCGATCGCAGCTTTTACCGCTACCGCCAACCCGGAAGCACAGCAGACAATCAAAAATGTCTTGCAACTGCAAAAACCCGAAGCATTTTTGCTAAGTCCCTACCGTTCTAATCTGCACCTGCAAGTGCAAACAGTCTGGACGCCGAGAGGACGCAAACAGCAGTTATTAAATTTTATTAAATCCCGACCCAAACAAGCAGGTTTAGTCTATGTCCGCACTAGAAAAGATAGCGAAAGCTTGGCGGATTTGTTGGAAGCAGCAGGTTATGAAACAGCAGCATATCATGCAGGTTTGAGTCCAGAATCACGGCGAAAAATCGAAAACGCTTGGCTGAAAAACGAGCTTAAATTCGTGACTTGTACCTCAGCATTCGGGATGGGAATTAACAAGCCCGATGTCCGGTGGGTTGTTCATTATCAAGCACCTTTGCTATTATCGGAATACATTCAGGAAATTGGTAGAGGCGGACGCGACGGCAAATCAGCGATCGCCCTGACATTGATTAGCGAACCTACGGGTTTGCTTTATCCTGAAGATAAACAAAGAAAGGAATTTTTTCAAGATAAATTGCGATCGCAATACCGAGAAGCTCAGCAATTAGCTAAAAAACTGCCTGTTAAAGGCGATATAGAAGCAGTTTCCCGCGAATTTCCCGAAAGTGCGATCGCCCTTTCTATCTTGCACAGTAGCGGACAATTAACATGGCAAGATCCTTTTAATTATGCGATCAATAAATCTCCCCAGCAAAAAGCAGAAAAATCAACTTTTACTGCAGCGGAAGAAATGGCAAAATATCTCAAACATCGCGAGTGCAGGTGGCAATTTTTGCTGCAAGCTTTTGGGTTTGCAAATGAGGCTAAATTTATGCGGTGCGGGCACTGCGATAATTGCCGGTGATTGGAAATTTACCCTGGGTGGGGGCGGGTTTACGAGATTATTAGTTACAGGCGCGTATTGTTGGTGAAACCCGCCCCTACAGGATATGTACTGCATACAAATCGATCGATTTTAAATTAGTGATATCATGTCCGGTTGAGGGGCCGGGATTTTTGTAGGGGCGGGTTCACCAACAATACCTGCCAATAATTGACCATCCCAAAAACCCGCCCCGACCGGGATAGTATGGTTAATCGCTCGGACATGATATGATTACCGATGTGCGATTCGTTTAGCCTAAATGGATAGGTTCTCCTATCCAGGGACGGTTAGCCTGACTCCGCTGCGAGTTAGT
>NZ_JAUBOQ010000052.1:0-46470 GCF_036700325.1 Microcoleus sp. Z1_B2 | reverse complement strand
AACACTGTGTCGTCGCCCTCAAATGAGAGAAACAGTTCGTTAGTTTCGTTCCCTGTTAAATAATCGTTTCCCTCTGTGCCGATGCTGGTGTTTTGGATGTCGATGAGTTGGGCGGCGTTGGAGTCGAAGTTGAGTATGGGTGAAGGCTGGGGTTGGATAAATGTGATGAGAGGGGGCTGGGGCAGGGGGTCGCAACCGCAACTGGTATCGGGTTCGGCTACTGGGTTGAATATGGGGGTTGGTTCTGGGGCGGGTGTGGGTGTTGGTGGTGTTGGTTCTGGGGCGGGTGTTGGTTCGGGTGCAGGGACGGGTGGTGTTGGTTCCGGCGCGGGTGTTGGTTCTGGCGCGGGTGTTGGTTCTGGCGCGGGTGTTGGTTCCGGCGCAGGGACGGGTGTTGGTGTTGGTGTTGGTTCCGGCGCCGGTGTTGGTTCCGGCGCCGGTGTTGGTTCCGGCGCAGGGACGGGTGGTGTTGGTTCCGGCGCAGGGACGGGTGTTGGTTCCGCTGCGGGTGTTGGTGTTGGTGGTGTCGGCACCGGTATCGGCGCGGGTGTCGGTGTTGGTGGTGTCGGCACCGGTATCGGTGCGGGTGTTGGTTCCGGCGCGGGTGTCGGTGTTGGTGGTGTCGGCACCGGTATCGGTGCGGGTGTTGGTGTTGGTGGTGTCGGCACCGGTATCGGCGCGGGTGTCGGCACGGGTATCGGTTCCTTAAGGGGAATGAGAGAGACAGTGGCGACTGCCGCACTGGTAGCGCCGAGGTTATCTGTAGCGCTGTAGGTGAAGTTTGCCCCTGTGAAATTGCCGGACGCCTGGAAAAACAACTGGGTAATTTGCTCGGCTGTCAGGGTTTGACCTGCCGTGACCCGCACTCCTTGGCTGGGATCACCCAAGAACAGCGTGCCTTCATTGGCTGGTGGTAAGGTGTTTACGGTAAAGGAAACCACCGTCCCGTCTGGGTCGGTTCCTCCGAGTCCGGGGATGTTCACGGTTGTTTCCACCAACAAAGCGACGCTGGAGTTGTTGGCGACGGGTGGCCCGTCGGTGGGAGGTAATAGTCCTCGCAGGGAGGCTGTAGCGGGGGCTGGACTAATGGCGCCGCGGCTGTCTGTGGCGCTGTAGGTAAAGTTGGTGGCTGTGAATTCGCTGGTTGCTTGGAAGAATAACTGGCTGATTTGAGTTGCGCTAAGTCTTTGGCCTGCCGTGACCCGGATTCCCTGGCTGGGATCGCCCAAGAATAGGACGCCTTGATTTGCTGCCGGCAGGGTGTTGATAGTGAAGAATTCGATCGAGTCGTCGAGGTCTTTTGCCGTGAGCCCTGTGAGGTTGACTGTGCTGTTTGGCGCCAGTGTCTTGCTGAAGTTTGTCGGTACCGGCGGGTAGTTGAACGCCAGTGAGACCAGAGAAACGGTGGCTGCAGGACTGATGCCACCGAGATTGTCCCTGCTGCTGTAGGTAAAGTTAGCCCCTGTGAAATTGCCGGCCGACTGGAAGAATAACTGCGTCATTTGCTCGGCTGTCAGGGTTTGACCTGCCGTGACGGCGACTCCTCCGGTTGCGGGGTCGCCCAAGAACAGGATGCCTTGATTTGCCGGCGGCAGGGTGCTGATGGTGAATGCAACCACTGTGCCGTCTGAGTCTCTGCCTCCGATCCCGCTAATTTGGACAACGCTGTTGGGCCCGATCGCCACATTGCTGCTGTCGGCTGAGGGAAGCTTGTTGGGTGAAGGCGGAGCGAGTAAAATGGCGGTGGTGACAGTGGCTCTGGACTCGGAACCGTTGTTATTGCTGGGGTCGGGATCGAAAGTGGTCGATCGACTCTGGGAAGTATTGCTAATGGTGCCGATCGCTGGAATGACTACTGTTACCTCGCGGTTGATGTTGCTGCCGCTAGTCAAACTGCGAATTGTTGGGAAGGTGACAACCCCTGTCACTGGGTCGTAAGTGCCGTTATCGGATGCGCTGACTCCCGTTAAACCGGGAATGATGCTGTCTGTAATCACTACGTTTTCAGCAGCATTCGGCCCATTGTTGGCGGTAGTTATAGTATAAGTCACGGAACTACCCGCAGGAGCAGATGTGAGACCGCTCTTGGACGTAACCAAGTCGGCGCGGGCTGCCTCGATCGCAGTAACGACTCGCCCCCCCGCCTGACCGGGCAATGCGACTGTCGAGCCGTCGTTATTCGTCAAGTCCGGGTCAAAAGTGTCCGATCGACTCAAGACAATGTTGGTGATGCTCGTCAGGGTAGACGGCGGTACAAAAGTCAGGCTGCGGGTGACGCTGCTGCCGCTGGCTAAAGTCGCGATCGCTGGGAAATCGATCGCCCCTGTGGCAGCATTGTAGGTTCCGCCATCGGACACCCTGACATTAGTTAAGCCGGGAATTAGGCTGTCGGTGATGACTACGTTGGTCGCGGGACTAGGCCCGTTGTTGGTAGTAGTAATTGTATAAAGTAGCGTGTCGCCCACCTCGATGCTGGCCGGAGCCGTTTTTTGGGTGACAATATCGGCCACAGCCTCGATCGAGGTAATGACGGTGGCGTTGGGGTTTGTACCGTTGTTGTTGGCAGGAGTGGAGTCGGGAGTGATGGAGGTACTTCTGGCCGTGTTGCTGATGGAAGTTAGGGTGGGCGGCACTGTGAAGCCGATCGTCCGGGTGACTGTCTCCTTATGGGCTATTGCCACGGGCGCAAAGGTGACAATCCCCGTCACTGGATCGTAAACGCCACCGTTAGATGCCGTGACTCCGGTTAACCCCGGAACTATGCTGTCAGTGATGGTTACAGCTTCTGCAGGACTCGGCCCTAAGTTGACTGTGGCGATCGTATAGCTGACCGAACTACCGGCAGTAGCACTCGTAGATCCGGTTTTCGTGGTAACAAGATCCGCGTTGGGCGCAATACTTGTCGTAACCGTAGAGTTAGTGGGAGTGCCGTCTTTGTTGGTCGCCCAGCCGTTGTTGTTAGTGGCGATCGGATCGAAAGTCGCCGCGCTACTCCGGGCCGTGTTGCTGATGGCGGTAAGGGTGGCTGGGGCAATGAAACTGACGGTGCGGGTCGCAGTAGCTGCATTTGCCAGGGTTGTCAATGCTGGGAAGGTGACAATGCCGGAAACTGGGTCGTAACTCCCCCCATCCGATACGCTGACTCCTGTTAAACCCGGAATAATGCTGTCCGTGATGGTCACATTGGCAGCGGGGTCTGGCCCCATGTTAGTCGTAGTCAATGTGTAGGCGACGCTTGACCCGGCCGAAGTAGTCACAGGCCCACTTTTGGTAGTAACTAAATCTGCGACTGTATCGACAACAGTGGTAAAGACTACACCAGGCCCCTCGATTTGCCCTGGCGCGAGTACACCGCTGTTGTTGCCCAGATCGGGGTCGAAAGTCGAGCTATTGCTGAATGCAACGTTGGCAAAACTGCTACCGCTGGTTAAACCGGGTGGCAAATCAATAGTCAGGGTGTAAGTCAGAGTCTCACCCGCATTGAGAACCGGAATTAACGGCCAGGTGACAGCTTTCGTTTCGTTCACATAAGTGCCATTGTTGGAGGCAGTGAGAACCGGCGGCAATCCCCCCGGACGCAGCATTTCAAAAGGTATTTCGTCTTGAATCAGGACATTTGTAGCGGGCGCTGGCCCCCTGTTTACAGTTGTAATCGTGTAGGTAATGCTGCTTCCGGGCTTGACGAACTGCGGGCCGCTCTTGATAGTGGCAACCTCAGCGGTGATACTGGGAGGATTGATAGTTTCAACTACCAGGTTTTGAAGTTCGTGAATGTTGTTGGCGCTTCCTGTGGAACTGCCAAAACCAAATTTCAAAATTGGCGGTACCCGGCCGTTTTCGGTGGCCAAGTTGCGGATGTCGATCAATGTAGTTTCGTAGATGTCGTCGAAATTTGCATCGAAGGCCACGGTGAGGCGAGAGGGATTGACCGGATCGTTAGATGGATTCAGTGTAATTTGAACGGATCTTTTGGCTAAATTGCGATCGCTCGTGAACGTATTGCTGAAGTTAAAACTGGCGCCTGGTTCAGGGCCACTAAAGTCAATGCTTGTAGGAATGTTATCGATGCCGAAGGGAACGATCGCATTTGTTAAAAACCGATAATCGTTTGCTTGATTTCCTCTAACAGTTACTGAATCTGGTCTGAAAGAACCAATAGAGGAGCCGGGAATCGGGGGTGGCTCAGGACCCGACCGCCCTTCTGTGGATGTTGAAAAATTGCCAAACTCGTCAAGCCCAATGCCTAAATAACCTCCCTCAATACCGGGTATACCCGTTCGTGGAGCGTAAGCGACAGAACCGCCATAACCCCCAGTCCTTGTTGGGCTAACAGTGCCGTCAATCAAGAAGAAACCCAGCCCGTCCCCTGGCTGAGGGCTAATAAATGGTTGCGGAGCATTAGCTTGCTCCCTTGAACCGTAAGAATAAAAATCAAACTGGACTCTGAGACCGTCGGTTGAAGGAATGGGGTTGTTGTAGATGACGAAGGCTTCCCGAAGGTTTACTGCTGGAGTTAATCGCAGAGCGCCATCGCCGGGAGTTGCACCGCCCAAAGCCGGAAGTACGCCGGATACTGTGCCTCCGGTAATGCCGGGGATAAGTTGATCGGCTGCTGGATCGTTGCTGCTGGGATCGAACAGTGCCCCGTCATTTCCCCCGTAAATCCAAGGCCCCCTAACTGTGGAGTTTTTGAAAGTTTCGTTAACTAATGTGCCGAGGGCGTAAGGGTAGGCTTCGAGGACTTCTTTTTCAATGGCGATTCTCGCCTTTATTTCCCCTGTCGCAAATTTTAATTGCCAGTCGCCGCCGAGGGCCACACTCCCCGTCAAGTTGTCGGAAGCTGCAATATCTGCACCGACCATCAAGCTTAGCTGCCGCACGAAGGCTTGGCCGCTTTCCCCCGCTGCGACGCTGCACCCGAATAACAAGATATCTCCTCTCTCGCTGAGGGCTTTTCTCCACTGCTGTAACGAATGGCTGTAGGTTTGTAGGTTGTCGTTGCAGAGTTCGATCGACCCTAGCTGCACTCCTGCTTCTCGACCGTGAGAAACTATCTGAAGGCTGTCTAAATCGCTGCAATTAGCCAAAATTCTAGTAATTTGCTCGACTCCATCCCCCGTCGAGTTCAGTACAAATACCTCTGTATCGGCTGTTGCTCCTCTTGCCAAGCTCTCGCAGTTCTCTACTCTGGCATCGAGAAACAGTACATTTTTTACAGTCCGAGGGGGCAACCACGGGGAGTTTTCCCTTACAGTCGATCGCAAAAATTCTCTGTGGGGATGCCCAGTTCTCGTGCCGCCACGAATTTTCTGGGACAGGGGCAACCACGGGGGGATTGCCCCTACTGTTTTTACTTGTTTTATTGGTTTTTTCTGATGATAAGTTACTGTTGTTCGGGATTTTGCGCCCCCAATCCTTGTGGTGGACTCACCTATTTTTGGGGCGATAAAAATTGGTTTGTTGCAGATGCTTTGCATGGTAAAATAGTCTCACTAATTGTAGATGATATACCCATTTCCCGATGATTATTATCACCTATTTAAAAGGCTTAATTGCAGAGTAAGAGGCTCTGCTGCTTGACTGAGATTCAGAGCAAAAAGCCAATTTTACTCAGCACAAAGCAGTGCTATATGGATATTTAATAGCATTGCAAATAGCGCCGGCAGAAGAACTGAGGATTTGGTGTTTAAATCCCAATAATCTCTCTATCGGGTGATATTTTGCCTTCGACTTTTTTCTTTTAGGATCGCGAGTGTATCTGTTACACAGCTCTTACCTCGCGCAGTAGATAAGAACACGAGTTCTCAAGAATTTACTTGATGAGCTTTTCTGTACCTCGTCTAATGCACTTTACTTGGCAGATAAAACTCACTATTTCTAGACGTATAAACCTGGTTTGAGGGACGAAAAGACTTCTTTGCAGCCCTCGCTCCCGGTAAACAACTCGGTTTCTTTGGTTTGGCTGTGCAAGCCCTGTTCACAATAGCAACCACACATTAATTAGGGAGTGATAGCCGTCACATAATTATGGCGACTGTGCCCGAAGTGTTATTCAACTGATATCTTTTACCATTCTCAATAACCATTCTATGGGGGGTTCTCCTGCCCAGCCCATAAGAAAATTCACTTGTTGTGGAACAGGCCAGAAAGCCTATTCTTGAAAATGGTGCAACATATGAGATTCAATTGAAATTGGCATACCCTGTATCGACGAAGCTTCTTAAAAATTCATGACTTGGAGTCTGGACATAGCAATCTAGGTTTGAGACTGTTTCGCTACGATCGCAAAAACAGATTAGTGCTCCCCACAAGCAAATTCTCAAACTGTCAAGAAACGAGTCTTCGAGCTGGTTTCTGTTTAAGATAAATGCTCGGGACAATGTTTCGTGCAGAATTTTTCATGATGTTTTGGAGAAACGGATTTGGAGATGTGCGCCTCAGCTATTTACGATTTTTGTTGGCTAATTTTCTTAACTGCAGGAGTTACGCTCAGGAGACAGGAAAACCAATTTATGACTAGATTTCTCGTCGTCTAACCAAAATTTATCATCTAAACCTGGTTTCTGATCGTAAGTCATCAACTAGAAAAACACCGATCGCAATCCGCCAGTTATGGCAACTGTAACCAAGCAATAATGCTCGATTAGGTTTTAACTGCTGAGTTTGGGCGTGGGTCGTCCAAAACAAGCTTCACCAATAATCATTACACGTAAGTACATCTTAACTCATTGATTATTACATCCGCAAATAGACGTAGATACAAGCACCAATATAAGCTATATCTTTTCACCGCGAGCGTCAAGGGTTCGGGCTTGGTAGTACCGACAATCTTGACAGGGCCCAGAAGGATTGACAGCGCAGCGAATGTAATTTGAGCGGGCGTTATACTCGCAAGTGATATCGCCGATAGCATAACCGAGGCTTTGTATGTAAGTGCGATCGGCAGTTGGTAGTTGAGTTCGGATTGGTCTATTCGCTACCGCAAGTCTGGCGGCTGCAATTCTATCGCGGGCTTGGCTCTGGGCATAGCGCATCACCCACAAAGACAGCAGCGAGGGAGCTAAACCTATGAAAATAATTAGGAGAGCAGTTAGCACTTTTTCAGAGCTTATGTGGAGAATATTTGTTTTGATTTAGGCTATGGCAACAAAAAACCCTCCCCGAAAAGACGGTTTTAAATAAGAAAAGTTCCCGATCAAGTCTCAAACTAGGCCGCCCCTGTGTTAACCGTTAGCTGGCTGCTGAGGAGGGCGAATTAAATAACTTACAATTTTAATTGTTATTGTGGGATGGGCGTCGGGCCCGTCTTTTTTGGACGGGCCCGACGCCCATCCCACAAACTTTTTGAGAAACCCGGTTGCTTTCCAAAACCAAAACGGTTAAACCTTAGCAATATCCCCCGCTAAATCCATCAGCGAACCCGCACCTTCTACCTTAGCAACATCTAACAAAGTCTTCAAAACTGAATCGGGATTCAAACTAATCGAATCAATTCCCAACTCAACCAAGAAACGAGCAAACTCAGGATAATCGCTGGGCGCTTGACCGCAAATTCCAATCTTGCGATCGTACTTTTTGGCGGCTTTAATGGCAATTGCTACCATGCGCTTGACAGCTTCATTCCGTTCGTCAAAAATGTGTGCGACTAAAGCAGAATCCCGGTCTAATCCTAATGTTAGCTGAGTTAAATCGTTAGAGCCGATCGAGAATCCGTCAAAAACTTGGGCAAATTCGTCAGCAAATATGACATTGCTTGGCAATTCGCACATCACATACACTTGCAAGCCGTTTTCGCCCTTGACTAAACCGTGTTTTGCCATCTCTGCCAACACTTTTCGCCCTTCATCCGGGGTGCGACAAAATGGAATCATCGGAATCACATTTGTCAAGCCCATTTCGTCGCGGACTCGCTTTAATGCTTTGCATTCCAAAGCGTAAGCTTCGCGGTAATTCGGGTCGTAATAACGAGAGGCGCCGCGCCACCCGATCATCGGGTTTTCTTCCTTGGGTTCAAACTGCCGCCCGCCCAAAAGATTAGCATATTCGTTGCTCTTGAAATCGCTCATCCGCACGATAACGGGATTTGGATAAAATGCGGCGGCAATTGTGGCAATTCCGTGGGCGAGTTTGTCGGTGAAGAAATCGGGTTTGTGTTGGTAAAGTGCTGTCAGGTTTGCAATTTCTTCCTTGACTGATTCATCCACCAATTCGTCAAAGTGAATCAGTGCCAGCGGGTGTGCTTTAATGTGATTGGCAATGATGAATTCCAACCGCGCTAAGCCTACGCCGTCGCAAGGAATGGCTGATAAACCAAAGGCTTCTTCTGGGTTCCCGACATTCATTAAAATTTGAGTGCGGGTGCGGGGTAAATTCTCGATCGCAGTTTCTTGAATTTCAAAAGGAAGCAAACCGGAATAAACTTTGCCTTCATCTCCTTCGGAACAAGAAACAGTGATTTCTTGCCCGTTTTTCAAGATTTGGGTGGCATCGCCGGTGCCGACAATGGCGGGAATTCCCATTTCTCTGGCGATGATGGCGGCGTGACAAGTACGCCCACCGGAATTGGTGACGATCGCACTTGCTTTTTTCATAATTGGTTCCCAATCCGGGTCTGTTTTGTTGGTAACTAAAACTTCTCCTGATTGAAATTCAGCAATTCTGTGAACGTCTAAAATCACGCGGGCTTTGCCTTGTCCGATTGATTCGCCAACGGCGCGTCCTTTTGCCAAAACTGCACTGCTGCCTTGCAATTTGTAGTTTCGCAAAACTTTAGCAGACTTTTGAGATTGTACTGTTTCGGGTCGCGCTTGGACAATAAACAATTCGCCGGTATTGCCGTCTTTTGCCCACTCAATGTCCATCGGGGTGTACGTTCCGCGCACTTTTGAGTAGTGTTCTTCGATGACTACTGCCCATTTTGCTAGTTGCAAAATTTCATCATCTTTGATGGCAAATTTGTTTTTTTCTGCTGCGATGACCGAGACGTTTTTGGTGTATTTAGAACCACCGATATCGTACACCATTTTGAGTGTTTTGCTGCCGAGTCGTTTGTCTAAAATCGGACGAAAACCTTGTTTTAAGGTGGGTTTAAAGACGAAGTATTCGTCGGGATTGACGGTTCCTTGGACGACGTTTTCGCCTAATCCGTAGGCGGCGGTGACTAATACGGCGTTTTTAAATCCGGTTTCGGTGTCGATGCTGAACATGACGCCGGAGGATGCTAAGTCCGATCGCACCATTTTTTGGACGCCGACTGATAGGGCGACTTCAAAGTGGTCGAAACCCCGCTGTTGGCGGTAGGAAATCGCGCGATCTGTGAATATGGAAGCAAAGCATTTGTGACAGCATTCGAGGACGCCAGCGCAAGCTTGGACGTTGAGGTAGGTTTCTTGCTGTCCCGCGAAACTGGCGTCTGGTAAGTCTTCGGCGGTGGCGGAGGAACGCACTGCTACGTCTGTACTGTCGCCGTAGCGATCGCACAATTTTTCGTAAGCATCGGCGATCGCCGCTTGGAGTTCTCGCGGAAATGGTGTGTCGAGAATCAGTGCCCGCGCTTGCTTGCCTTTTTGTCGCAGGTTCTGCATATCTTCTACGTCTAAATCGGCAAAAATTTCGCGCAATTTAGCTTCTAAACCCGCTGACTGGATGAAGTACCGGTAAGCGTATGCTGTAGTTGCAAATCCGTTGGGAACTCTGACTCCTTGGCTGGTTAATTGTTGAATCATTTCGCCCAAAGAAGCATTTTTACCGCCTACTAATGGGATGTCGGCGATGCCGACTTCATCAAATAACAATACTAAGGCTTTTTCTTTGGGAATTACACCGGGTTTTTGATCAATTGCTAATTTTTCGATCATGGCTTTTTTCCTCTCAACTTCATCTCAGTTCGGTCAAAGCACAGTAAACAAAGGACAGTTTATTGGGAATTGTAATTTGGCTACCAAAGTTCTCTGATTTTTTCCTAGGCTGTATCAACCGAGTTTTCGATTGCCTCTACTTCAAGATTATCACTTTTTGGCTAAATAGCAAGGCCTGTGGAGATATTTGATTTGATTGCAAAACGTAAAGAATTTGCAGGAATGAGTTTATGTAAGGTATTATAAAAGAAGTGGTAAAAATATGAATAACGAAGATAGTTCTCACCGCTTTTTTGGCGTTGAGCGCTCATTGGTGCGGGGATATCGCTGGGATTGTGTTGGTAGCGGAATCCAAGGGCAAGAAACGGTGGGGTTCGATCGCGCGATCGGCTGAACCCGCCCAAAAACCGATACTTACTTTCCGATAGGAGTCGTGAGTCACCAAAAATAGGAGATTCTAGTTCAACCTCTCCGATTCATCTGTGGACTAAATCTAAAATCTAAAATCTAAAATCGGGTGACAGGGGCGATCGCCTCAAAAAATACTATGCAGCTTAGTTTCCTCCTGACACCGAGATTCTAAAAACCTTAAAAAATTTACCCCTGATTGCGTTAGCCTACTTAGAGGAAAAACACAATCGCATAGATATCAGATATTATATCATTTTCAATAAGCCTTTTAAGAGCTGGTTAGAAGAAACCCTCCCAAGAAAATTTACTCTTTCTGAAATGGGCCAGAAAGCCAGTTATTGAGAACCGTTCAACATCTAAGATAGAGTGCATTGTAATTGTTGAACCAAATAGTTTTCAACTGGGAACGGCGGATTTTGTGGCTATACAATTGTTTATATGCTATAATAGGTGGCTAAACTGCCTTATGACAAAAAACAAGGTATATGATATCAGTTTTGAGCCCACCCGCAAAGCGAAACGGCTTTAAAGTTCTTCTGGTCGAAGACAATCAAGCAGAAGCCGATCTGATTGAAGAATTATTATTAGAAACAAACGCCAGTAGAGCCGAACCCCAAA
Source organism: Microcoleus sp. Z1_B2 (assembly GCF_036700325.1). Lineage (NCBI taxonomy): Bacteria > Bacillati > Cyanobacteriota > Cyanophyceae > Oscillatoriales > Microcoleaceae > Microcoleus > Microcoleus sp. Z1_B2. The sequence continues at coordinate 35,584 of NZ_JAUBOQ010000052.1, read as the reverse complement.
GGCTATCAGTAAGTTGTACGGACCGTCTGAGCAAAGCGCAGGAACTTTTGGTCAGCGAACATTTTGATGTGATTTTACTAGACCTTTCGCTGCCAGACAGCCAAGACTTAAATACAATTGTCAAAATACAAGAATATAGTCTAAATACTCCGATTGTCGTACTGACTGCCCGCAACGATGAAGAGCTTGCCCTGCAGTCAATCCAAGCCGGAGCTCAAGATTATCTAGTCAAGCGAAAAATTGACAGCGAAGTGTTAATTAGATCGCTTCGCTACGCAGTCGAGCGACAGCACAACCAAGAAGCTTTACGAAAAAGCGAAGAAAAATATCGCTCGGTAGTCGAGAATTCTCTCGTCGGAATTGCCATTCTCGCTCCTCCTATTTCCCCCTCAGCACCCGAAAAATGCGAGTGGTTGGAAGTGAACGATGCTTTGTGCGATTTACTGGGATACGATCGCCAGGATTTTTGGCATGAGAATTGGGAAATGTGGGTTTTTCCTGAAGACTTGCAGTCTAGTTTAGAGCAGTTAAATAAAATTTTGGCAGGGCAGAGTGAAGGCTATGTTTTAGACCAAAGATGGCGCAGAAAAGATGGAAAAACCGTTTATACTAGAGTTTACCTTCGCTGTATCCGCGCCCTAGACGGCTCGATAGACCGCCTGATTAAAGTAGTCTTGGACGTGAGCGATCGCTACCGTTACGAAGCTCAATTAAAAGCATCAGAAGAGTTTTTAAATCACACGATAAATTCTACTCCCGATCCAATTTTTGTCAAAGATGATCAGCACAAATGGATCGTTGTAAACGATGCTTTTTGCAATTTGATAGGAAAAAGGCGATCGGAACTGATTGGCCAGTCAGGATACGATTATTTTCCCCCAGCACAAGCGGCTTTTTTTTGGCAACAAGACGAGCAAGTATTGCAAAGAAGTCTTGCTCAGGAAACAGAAGAAATTTTTACAGATAGCGGTGGTCAAGAACGCATTATATCTACTAAAAAAACAGTATTTAAAAAAACCGATGGGACTAAAATGTTGGTTGGAACAATGCGAGATGTGACCGAATACAAACGCCAGCAAATTGCGTTGCAGGAAAGCGAAGCTCGATTTCAAATAATGACGGACAACGTGCCGGGAATGATTTATCAATATCGGCTTTATGTAGATGGTAAAACATCTTTTACTTACGTTTCTTCTGGCAGTTGGCAGATATACAATTTAAAGCCAGAAGAAATAGAAGAAAATGCCAGTTTGGCTTTTGCAACAGTTCACCCAGACGACATCTCAGACTTGCAGCGATCGATGGCAACTTCAGCGGCGACTCAGCAAGCTTGGCAACACCAGTGGCGGCAAGTTATGGGAGATCGAGTGAAATGGCTTCAAGGCGCGTCGAAGCCAGAAAAGCAAGCAAACGGCGATATAGTTTGGGACGGTTTAGTGATGGATGTTACGGAATTGAAACAAACCCAGCAAGACCGCGATCGATTTTTTAATCTCTCGCTGGATTTACTTTGCATTGCAGGTTTTGACGGCTATTTCAAACGCTTAAACCCCGCTTGGTCAAATGTATTGGGTTATAGCAGCGATGAAATCTTAGCCAAACCTTTGATAGAATTAGTCCATCCAGAAGACCTAGAAATTACTGTAGCGGAATTAGAAAAACTTAAAAAAAGCCACCCGATTATTAGCTTAGAAAACCGCTATCTTTGCCAAGATGGTACTTATAAATGGCTGTCGTGGACTGCATCGCCGTTTGCAGAAGAAGGTTTGATTTATGCCGTGGCTCGCGATGTTACATTTAGCAAGCAAGCTGAAGCTGAATTGCGTAAGAGCGCAGCCACCAACCGCGCTCTTTTAAATGCGATACCAGACATGATATTTCGCTGTCGGGCAGACGGCACTTTTGTAGACTTCAAACCTGCAAAAGATTTCGATAATATCCTACCGCAAAAAGCACTAATCGGCAAAAAAGCACAAGACATATTGCCTGCTGCTTTTGCTGACAAAATCTTGTCGGGCCATCAACAAGCGATCGCCACTGGCGAGATTCAAGTTGTAGAATATCAAATGCCCGTTAATGATGAACTGTACGATTTTGAAGCGAGAATTGTTTTCTGCACGGATGACGAAATTATCGCGATCGTCCGCGACATCACCAATCGCAAACGTTTCGAGTCAAAACTCCACAGGCAAGCAGCAGCAATGGCGGCTGCTTCCGAAGGTATCGCCATATTCAGTGCCGACAAAGAGGTGATTTATTGCAACGCAGCACGACTCAATATCTACGGTTACAACTCTCTCGAAGAAATCTTAGGTAAAAGTTGGAAAATATTCTACCAAGGTGCAGAACTGCAAAGGTTCGAGCAAGAAGTCCTGCCGACTTTAGTGCAGAAAGGTTCTTACAGCACCGAAGCAGTAGGATGCCGCCGCGACGGATCGGAAGTCCCTCTCGATGTATCGCTGACAATGCTAGCCGGCGGAGAAACTATTTGCGTTGTTCGCGATATTTCTCAAAGAAAACAAGCAGAAGCAGCACTGCGGGAAAGCCAGCGATTCGCTCAGCAAATTGCTGGGGCAATTCCTAATATTTTGTATGTTTGTGACTTAATTGAAAAAAAAAATATCTATGGGAACGCTTCTATCTACCACATTCTTGGCTATACAGTAGAGGAAATTCAGGCAATGGGGCCGTGGATGATGTCAACTTTAATCCACCCCGAAAATTTAATCAAAATGCCTGATTATTTACAGCAAGTCGAAACAGGCAGCGAAGGGGATATCTTTGAAATTGAATACAGAATTAGGCACAAGGATGGTTCTTGGCGCTGGATGGTTAGCCGAGATACTGTATTTGCCAAAACAGCAGACGGTAAGTTAAAACAAATTCTCGGCACGGCAACTGATATTACCGAAAGCAAGCAAGCAGAAGATGAAATAAAGCTGTTGCTGGCCGCAACTCAAGCTATTAGTCAGTCTGCCGATTTTCACAGCGCCCTCCCGGAAATTCTGCGGTTGCTGTGCAATGCGATCGGCTGGAATTTTGCGGAAGCTTGGATACCGACTGCTAACGGTAGTTGTTTGGAACATAGCGAAACTTGGTACGCTAGCGATCGCGATTTAGATAGGTTCGGCCGCGAAAGTAAAAGAATTAGATTCGCCGCCGGAGTGGCAGTACCTGGACGGATTTGGTCAACCAGAAATGTAGAATGGATTGAAGATATTTCTCTAGCCACAAATCATCTTTTTGCCCGATCGCAAATGGCGAAATCAGTCGGATTGAAAGCTTGTTTCGGAGTGCCAATTCACGCTAGTTCAAAGGTGCTGGCAGTTTTAGTATTCTGCAAGCGCGATCGCTCGATTATGGAACCGCGTATAGTAGAGTTGGTCAAGGCTGTAGCGACTCAGTTGGGCGATCATATTCAGCGCAAACAAGCCGAAGAAGAATTGCGTAAAAGTGAAGAACGCTGGCAGTTAGTTCTTAAAGGCAATCAAGACGGAATTTGGGATCTGAATCTTCAAACAAATGAAGCTTTTCGCTCGGCCCGCTGGCAAGAAATTATCGGTTACACAGACGGCGAAATCGACAGCACCAACAGCGCATCGATCGATCGCATCCATCCAGACGATCGCTCACGAGTGCAAGCAGCGATCCAAGGTTATCTCGATCGGCAAACCCCCAATTACGCCGCCGAATACCGCTTGCAGTGCAAAGACGGTAGCTATAAGTGGGTGCTCGCCCGCGCTCAAGCAGTGTGGGACGAAGCCGGAAACCCTCTGCGGATGGTGGGTTCGATGACGGATATTAGCGATCGCAAAGCAGCAGAATTAGCTTTACTGCAGGTCACTCAAGCCGTCGAAAGTACCAGCGATGCGATCGTGATCGCCGACTTGAAAGGGCGGTCTATTTATCACAATCAAGCCTTTATTCAGCGCTACGGCTACACAGTGGAAGAACTCAATAATCTTGGCGATATGACCGCGCTGTATGTCCGGCATAAAAATTACAAACAAATCTATAAAAGCCTTCGCAAAGGTCGCTCTTGGTGTGGCGAAGTTGCACTGCAAACTAAGAGCAACGAAGCAGTAACTGCTCTGGTGCGAGCCGACAGTATTCAAGATATTCATAGTAATTCAATCGGCTTGATTGCAGTAATTACTGATATCACAAAACGCAAAGAATCGGAATTAATTTTGCGACAAAAATTAAAGCGCGAACAGTTGGCAGTAGCCATGTTGGAACGCATTAGATATTCTCTAAATCTTGAAGAAATTTTAACCAAAAGTGTCGAAGAAGTGCGTCATTTTTTGCAAGTAGACCGCACTATTATTTATCAATTCAATCCTGATTGGAGCGGGTTTATCGCTGTTGAGTCGGTTGCCGAAAATGTTCGACCAATTGTAGGAATGGAAATTTATGACCCCTGTTTCGGGGCAGCCTACGTTCATCTTTACCAAGACGGTAGAATTAGAGCCATAGAAGATGTTCACAATGCGGGCCTAGCCGACTGCCACTTGGGTTTGTTGACTCGGCTAGACGTGAGAGCGAATCTGGTAGTGCCGATTTTGCAAGGCGAAAACTTGTGGGGGCTGTTAATTGCCCACCACTGCACGGGCCCGCGTCCCTGGCAACAATTGGAGGGAGAGTGCCTAAAACAATTGGGGGTGCAGTTGGCGATCGCCATTCAGCAATCGATGCTATTTGAACAAGCACAAACCGAAATTGCCGATCGCAAACTTGCAGAAGCCGCCCTGCAATTAGCTAAAGAAGCCGCCGAATCCGCCAACCGCGCTAAAAGCGACTTTCTCGCGAACATGAGCCACGAATTGCGGACGCCTTTGAACGGGATTTTGGGATACATTCAACTGCTAAAAGTCGATAAAAACTTTACCGCCGATCAACAGGAAAGTCTTAACAACATTCACCAGTGTGGCAACCACCTGCTGATGCTGATTAATGATGTTTTAGACCTCTCAAAAATCGAAGCTAGTAAAATGGATCTGTCTCTGACAAACCTGCATTTTTCCAGTTTTGTTAAAAGTATTATTGATTTGTTCCAGATGCGCTCTGCTCAAAAAGGAATTGCCTTTAATTACGAGCAGGTGTCAGCGCTGCCAGATGGCATTTTGGCAGACGAAAAAAGGTTGCGTCAAGTTTTGATTAATTTGCTCAGCAATGCCGTTAAGTTTACGAACAGCGGCAGCGTTACATTCAAAGTCGGTTATGCAGAAAATTTCCCCGATAATTATCATCAAACCAACAGCAAAAGTTCGATTTGGACAGCGGAAATTGCACCTAAAACAATCAATTTGACCGCTAATTTAGACGCGCAGCAAATGTCTAACCCGCCGCTGGGAACAACAGAAACGCGCGAGGTGACAACAGACAATACTGGCCGTTCCCCTACCCCTAAAATTCGCTTTCAAATCGAAGATACCGGCATTGGCATTTCTCAGAATAAATTAGAAGAAATATTTTTGCCTTTTCATCAAGTGGGCGATCATAACAATTTCGTCGAAGGTACGGGACTGGGACTTTCCATCAGCCAAAAATTAGTCAAAATGATGGGCAGCCAAATTCGCGTCCAAAGTACCTCCGGCAAAGGCAGCATATTTTGGTTGGATCTAGACTTACCCGCAGTCGCGCAGTGTTCGGAACTTCCCTCCCGACAAGAAAAAAGGCGGCTTGTAGGTTTTATCGGCCCCCAGCGGAAAGTGCTAATCGTGGACGATCACGAAGTAAATCGCGCCATGTTGCACAGGCTGCTTTTTCATTTAGGCTTTGAAATTGCAGAAGCTACAGACGGCGAAGACTGTTTGCACAAAGCACAGGAATTTCTACCGGATATAATTTTAATGGATTTGCTGATGCCGGTAATGAACGGTTGGGAAGCTACCAGGCGGCTGCGACAGTTGCCGGAATTAAAAGATACGGTTATCCTTGCTTTGTCCGCTAACGTTTACGAGACTACCAAGCAAGAGAGCATACTTGCAGGTTGCGATAATTTTATCACCAAGCCGATTCAAACTAATGAGCTTTTAGAATTATTGCGCCTGCATTTGAGACTAGAATGGGTTTACGAAGAAGGATCGCAAACCAGAAAGCGGACAGATCAAACTGCCAAAGCATCTTCTGAGATTGCTGCTGCTGACTCAACGATGGTGTCTCCTGCCTCAGAGTCAGTCTTGGCGTTGTTAAGATTGGCTGCAATGGGCGATATTGAAGCTATTCTGGAAGAAACTGCTAAACTCGAACATTCTGAGCCGACATTAGTGCCTTTCGTTCATCACCTGCGCCAACTTGCTAAAGGATTTCAGCTCAAGCAAATTCGAGATTTTTTGAAGCAACATTTGTCCTAAAATTGACGGTAGCTAACAGACAACTTAAAATCAGTTAAATCTCTGATCTTGCACCATGGTCAGCAACAAGCTTCCCGGCTTGTTCCACAGAGACTGAATTTCTTGTGGCGAGTAGGGGTTGGACCCCAGATCCCGCCCACAAAAGAAAATAGTGATTGCAAATAAAGGCATCTATGAAGCAACCGGATTTCTAGAGCCGCAGAAAATCACTTGAATCCGATTTAAACTCACAAACCACCAATCAAAAATCAAAAATTTTAATATTTCCCTTGAATATGAACGATAAGAATTCCGAAAGAAGCATCATACAAATTGTCGATGACAACCAAACAAATCTTGACGTACTTTTCGAGTTGTTAAGGAATTACGGGTTTAAAGTATTAGTGGCTCTAGACGGCGAAAGTGCGATCGAGCAAATTGACTACATTCATCCCGACTTGATTCTTTTGGATATCATGATGCCAGGAATTGACGGTTTTGAAACTTGCCGACGCTTGAAAGCAGACGCGTCAACGCAAGATATTCCCATCATATTTATGAGCGCCCTTTCCGATACGCCTGATAAAGTAAAAGGCTTTCAGACAGGAGCAGTTGACTACATCACTAAGCCTTTCCAGCACGAAGAAGTTTTGAGCCGGATTCAAACCCACTTGACAATCCGCAGCTTGCAAAAAAAACTCGAAGAAAAAAACCTCGAACTTGCCCACCTCAACCAAAACCTGGAAAGACTTGTTGAACAAAAAACCAAGCAATTAATCAACCAGGAAAAAACAGCCATCATCGGACGTTTGACTCAGGGCATGGTTCACAACCTCAAAAGTCCGCTGCAAGTGATTCAGACTAGCGTCGATTTGATTGAAACAAAAGCCACACAAATTCAAGAAGACTCTCTGTTTAATTATACTAAGTATATTTTTCAAGCAGTCACAAAAATCAATCAGATCATGGATACTCTGATGATGAAAAGCCGCAACGAGCAAAAGCAAGATTTGCACCCGGTGAATATCAACGATTTAGTGCAGCGAGAAATTCAGCTATTGGAAGGCAACCTATATTTTAAAAATAAAATTAGAAAAAAATACTTTTATGACGAAGAAATTGACAGTATTCCATTGATTTATTCCTATCTTTCTCAAGTATTTTATAATTTAATTAATAATGCAATGGATGCTATGTGGGAAAAGAAAAGCAGAGAAATAACTATCGTGACGCGGCAAGACGACTCGAACATATACATGGATATTGCAGATACGGGATGCGGCATATCATCTGAAGATTTGCCAAAACTTTTTGATCCTTTTTACACATCCAAGCCGCCTAAAGGCGAGGCAAAAACGGAAGGTGAACCAACAGGAACTGGTCTAGGACTTTATACTTGTATTGAACTTTTAAAACCTTTTAACGGTGAAATTGCTATTAGCAGCAATGTCGGTCAAGGCAGCGTGTTTACAGTTGTGCTGCCCAAACCGCAGACAAATTGAGCGACTCAACTGAGTTAACTTGTGTCGGGTTAGACAACCATAATTAAGTTTGTAATTAAATTTGTAGCATGGAATGCAAGTCTTGGTTACTCGCTCAAGAGAGGACTTGCATTGCTCAATACAAACAAGCGCTAATTGCGGGCTATTAACCGGACACAATCTCAGAGCGGATTTTGTAAATTAACGGTAATTCTCCTAGCTTAGTAAGACTATTCCAAAAACAAATATTTTAACTTTAGGCAAGCTTTAAACGGCTATTTAAAATCTAAATTTTCAAAGGCTATCAGCAATGCCAATCCTGATTAATCCGCGTTCTTTTGATTTGCCTCTTGCTATTCCCCTGCCAAAGGTTGTAAATTAAAATAGAGTTGAGTTGCAATATTGGTAAGAGTATAATAGTTTTGGGCCACTAGGTTTGGGGCCAGGCGGACAACTTGCAGCGAACAACTCAATTCTACAAATAAATCTGGGTGGTCTGCAAGCACACAGCGCACTCTAAAGCGTGTGCTTCAAGTTCCCCAATCATCAGCTAGGTAGCTGCATCCGCTGCTGAGATTTTATAATTACTAAAAAATAGCAAAAGGATACCCGTAAAAAAAATGCTAGTTTACGCAACAGCCAAACCGCGATAGTCATCAGTCATCAGTCATTCCAAATCTAAAATCTAAAATCTAAAATCTAAAATGGTATGACATCTGTGTTTGAGTCAACTTTAACGCTTAGTTTAAAAATTCTTTTAGTAGAAGATTGTGCCGAAGATGCAGAGTTCATTCAAGAACTGCTGTCTGAACCCCAACTAGGACACTTAATTGATGTGACCAATGTAGTTCGCTTTCGTGAAGCGATAGAAATTTTAAGGGAGCAAATTTTTGATGTAATTTTATTAGATATTTCACTTCCTGACAGCCCAAAATTTAATACTTTTTTCCGACTTCAAGATTGCGGTATCAATACTCCGATCGTCATTCTGACAGCGGCTGATGACGAAGAACTAGCTGTCGAGTTAATTGCCGCCGGCGCCCAAGATTATCTGGTGAAAAGACAGGTAGACAGCCGGCTGCTGGTACGGACGCTCAGGTGCGCGATCGCCCGCCAGAAACGGCAAGCAGAATGGAAAAAAAGTCAAGAAAAATACCAGCAGGTTGTTGACAATATCAAAGAAGTTGTTTTTGAAACAAATACGGCGGGCAATTGGACTTTTCTCAATCCGGCTTGGACAGAAATCACCGGATTTACCGTTGATGAAAGCTTAGGAACTTCCTGTTTGAGTTACATTCATTCTGAGGATCAATACCAATATTTAAATTCGTTGACAGGTCTGAGCGAAAATCAAGAAACATCCAATTGCTATCAAATTCGATATCTTACAAAAAATGGCGAAATTCGGTGGGTAGAAGTGCAAGAATTTTTTCTTTGGGGCGAGAACGGCGGGGCGCAGGGGACGACAGGAACTATCAATGATATTACCGATAAAATTTTAGCACTTTCCGAACTAGAAGCTAGTAAAAAGTTTTTGAATTATACAATCGATGCAGTGGCAGACCCACTTTTTGTCAAGGATGAACAGCACCGCTGGATACTGTTAAATGATGCTTTTTGCAAGCTGCTCGGCAAGGAGCGCGAGGAACTGCTGGGCAAGTCGGATTATGACTTTTTCCCAAGACAAGAAGCTGAGATTTTTTGGCAGAATGACGAACAAGTTTTTAGGACGGGGGAAGAAAACGAGAGCGAGGAAATATTTACGGACGGCCGCGGTGCAAAGCACATTTTGTCTACTAAAAAAACTGTATTTGAAAATAGCGATGGCAGTAAAAATCTCGTCGGGATAATTCGAGATATCACTGAGGATAGGCGCAAACAATTAGCGCAGCAAGAAAGCGAAGCTAGACTTCGGCAACTTGCAGCCAATTTACCGGGAATAATTTATCAATTTCGTCTCTCAACAGACGGAAAAAAAAGTTTCCCTTATATTTCTTCGGGGAGCATCGATTTATATGAATTGGAGCCAGAAAATATTCAGCATAATCCTCAACTACTTTTTGATTTTATTCATCCAGATGATTGTCAAAAATTTGAAGAATCTATTGCTGTTTCTGCGGCAAATATGCAGCCATGGCAGCAGGAATGGCGGGCGATTGTACCGTCGGGAAAACTTAAGTGGATGCAAGGGGTTTCGAGACCGGAACGAGTTGATTTTGCGACTAAAATAGGGCAGGAAGGGGATATAGTTTGGGAAGGGATCGTGCTGGATATTACTGATTTAAAGCAGACTGAAGCAGCTTTGCGGGAGAGCGAAGCCAGATTTCGATCGCTCGTTGAGAATATCCCTGGCGCTATCTGCCGCAGCTTGTACGATGCTGAGTGGACGATGGTATTTATTAGCGATGAAATTGAGGTAATTAGTGGGTATCCTGCTGGAGATTTTATTCGCAACAACGGCTTAAGTTTTGCGAGCATTGTCCACGAGGCAGACAAGGAAATGGTCGATCGACAAATCAGCGCAGCAGTAGAGTCGAAACAGCCGTACAATCTAGAATACCGGATTGTTCGCGATGACGGAGCGGTGCGGTGGGTGTCGGAAAGAGGTAGGCCAACTTACAATCTGGAAGGGCTGGTTTTGTGGCTCGACAGAGCGATTTTTGATATTACCGATCGCAAACAAGCCGAACTGACTCTGTGCCTAGTAACTCAAGCTGTAGACAGTGCTAGTGATGCGATCGCGATCGCAGATTTAGACGGTTATTCCGTTTATCATAATCAAGCATTTATTCAGCGCTACGGCTATACAGTGGAGGAACTAAATAATGCCGGCGGCCCAGCAGTAATGTACCCCAAATCTCAAGACTTGAGAAAGTTATTTAGGGTGCTGCGGAAAGGTTTTTCCTGGGAAAGTGAAATTGAAATCAAGAGTAAAAATGGCGATATTATAGAAACTTTTTTGCGGGCTAACTGCATTAAAGATAGCGCTAAGCAACCGATAGGAATGATAGCCATAATTGCCGACCTCACAGAAATAAAACGCACCGAATCGGCATTAAAACTCAGTCAAGAGCGATTACAGTTGGCGGTTTCCGGTAGCTCTTTGGGGCTGTGGGATTGGAATATAGCTACTGGCGAAACTTATTTCGACTTTTATTGGAAATCAATGCTAGGCTATGCAGAAACCGAAATTGAAAATAACCTCAAATGTTGGGAAACTTTGCTGCATCCCGAAGACCGAGTGAAGGTAATGGAATGTTTAAATTCCTATTTGGAAGGTGAGACTGATATCTATGAATTTGAATTTCGGATGCTCAATAAAGCGGGCAATTGGCAGTGGATTCTGGCGATGGGCAAGGTCGTCGAGTACGACGAATGGGGTACGCCGCTGCGGATAACAGGCACTCACAAAGATATCAGCGCCCGCGTTGCAGCAGAAGCCGAAAAAACGCAGTTGATCGCATCTTTGCAACAACTTGCCGAACAGTTGCAAGCAGCGCAAAAAATAGCCCGCATCGGCAATTGGGAATTTGATAGGGAGACAGGAGTTATTACTTGGTCGGAAGAACTGTTTCGAGTTTACGGTCGAGAATTGAATCGGCCGCCGACAATGGAAGAACTTTTAGAGCAAATTCATGCCGATGACAAAGAAAGGTTTGCAGAAGTTGTACAAAAAGCAGTGACTGAAGGAACAGCTTACGATATCGACCACCGCATCTATTTTCCATCAGGAGAAATTAGGCACGTTAACGCTAAAGGAAAAGCTGTTAAAAATGAGTTGGGTCAGGTGGTCCGGCTGTGTGGCACGGCAATGGACATTAGCCATCGCAAAAAAGCAGAAATTGCTTTACAAGAAAGCGAACAGCGATTTCGAGCTGTATTTGAACAAGCGGCGATTGGCATTGTCAAAGTGTGGCGCGACGGTCAATTTTTGAATGCAAATCAAGGGTTTTGCAATATTGTCTGCTACTCAGAATTAGAGCTAAAATCGCGAAATGTTGGGGACATTTCTCACCCCGAAGATGTAGCAGCAGATGTCGAGTCGCGCGACAGACTGTTAGCTGGGGAAATTTGTAATTATTCCCTTGAGAAACGCTTTATTCGCAAAGACGGTTCATTTGTTTGGACTAATATGACTGTATCTTTAGTGCGGGATGGGTTTGGGGAACCTAGCTACTTAATTGGTGTGATTGAAGATATTAGCTCTCGCAAACTTGCTGAGGCTATCTTGCGCCAGCAATTAAAGCGCGAACGCCTGGTGGTAAAAATGCTGGAACGCATTCGATCTTCTCTCAATTTAGAAGAAATTTTGACAAAAACTGTTGCTGAGGTACGGCAGTTTTTGCAAACAGACCGGACAGTTATTTATCGTTTTAATCCCGATTGGAGCGGTTTTATAACAGTCGAGTCGGTGGGCGAAACTTGGCAGTCGATTCAGGGAATAACTATTAAAGATTCGTGCTTTGAAGACAGCCATGCTTCGGCTTACGAAGACGGTCGCCCTTTAGCTGTGGATGATATTTACAAAGCAGGTCTTTCCCAGTGCTACATTAATTTATTAAGTCAATTTCAGGTGCGAGCTAATTTGGTAGTGCCGATTTTGCAAGGCGACAAGTTGTGGGGGCTATTGATTGCCCACGAGTGCGCGGGCCGCCGTCGCTGGCTGGAAATTGAGGTCGAGTGTCTCAAACAAATTAGCGTGCAGTTGGCGATCGCGATCCAGCAATCAATGCTGTTTGAGCAAGCACAAAGTGAAATTGCCGATCGCAAACAAGCCGAGTCAGCTTTGCAGGAATCGGAAGCGCGAGAACGTTCAAAAGCGCTAGAGTTAGAAGCAGCTATTAACAAGCTCCGAACGACTCAAGCTCAGCTCGTTCAAAATGAAAAAATGGTGAGTTTGGGTCAGTTAGTTGCTGGTGTTGCTCACGAAATTAATAACCCCGTTAGCTTTATTCACGGCAATCTCAGTCCGGCTCGCAATTACACTTTAGATTTGCTGGAATTGATTAAAGTTTACCAGCATTACTGTCCTCATCCTCCGGCCCAAGTCTTGGATAAAATTGATGAAATAGACTTGGATTATATTGTTGAGGATTTCCCGAAATTGTTTAACTCGATGCAAGTAGGAACCGAGCGAATTGTCGAGATTGTGAAATCGTTGCGTAATTTTTCCCGATTGGACGAGTCCGCAGGGAAGTCGGTTAACATTCACGAGGGAATTGATAGCACTTTGATGATTTTGCAAAATCGGTTAAAATCTCACAGCAGTCATGGAGAAATTCAGATAGTTAAAGACTACCAACTCTTGCCACAAATTGAATGTTTTCCTGGCGAGTTGAATCAGGTATTTATGAATATTTTGATTAATGCGATCGATGCTTTGGAAGAACGGGACAAGCAGCGTTCGATCGAGGAGTGCGATCGACATCCCAGCACGATCGCTATTCGCAGTTATCAGGTGGCTGGGGGCTTCGTAGCGGTATCGATTGCCGACAACGGGGGGGGGATACCGGAGTCAGTGCGATCGAGGCTGTTTGACCCATTTTTCACGACTAAACCTGTGGGCAAGGGTACGGGTTTGGGACTGTCGATTTCTCACTCGATTATCGTCGATCGCCACGGCGGCCGATTGAGCTGTATTTCGACACCGGGTGAGGGAGCGGAGTTTTTAATTGAAATTCCAGTGCGGCCGAATTTAACTGGTAGGAATTCAAATTTGGGGCAATAAATTAGCAATTGGTAATTGGAAAGCGGAAATGGGCAATATCTCACATCTGGCACCCTTCTCAAGAACAGGCTTTTCGGCCTGTTCCACAAAGAGAGAATTTTCTTGTGGAACAGGCCGAAAAGCCTGTTCCTAAACAAGTAATATCATGTCCGGTCGATTAGCAGAAATCAGGTAGGGGCGGGTTCACCAACAATATCTGCTAATAATTAACAATCTCAAAAACCCGCCCGACCGTGATATTATGGTCAATCGAACGGACATGATATCAAAAAATTATTCTGATGCCAAGGTCAACAATATAAGTTATGAGTTATGAGTTGTGAGTGAAAAATCAAACACGATATTACAAATTACCTTCAAATTTTACATAACAATCGGGGAAGATTCCGAGTTACTGCTGGCGTGACAAATGCGATTTTTGCCTTCGGTTTTGGCTTTAAAAAGGGCGCTGTCAGCGCTGCGAATTAGGGCATTGGGAGATTCCCGGGCAGAAGGAATCGCTGTCGCAATGCCGCAACTGAGGGTAACGTAGGGGCCGATCGACGATCGCGCGTGGGGTAGTTTCAAGCTGGCGATGCCGTCGCAAATTTTTTGGGCGACAGCGTTTGCCCCTTCGGCGCTAGTGTTGGGCAGCACTAGGGCAAATTCTTCGCCACCGTAGCGGGCAGTCAAATCCCCAGCCCGGTTGGTGGCGCTGGCGATCGCCCCGGCAACTTGGCGCAAACAATCGTCCCCGCCGAGGTGCCCATAAAACTCGTTGTAAAGTTTAAAAAAGTCGATGTCAAACATAATTAAAGACAGCGGCAGTTCCTCTCTGGCCAATCTGCGCCACTCTAAGCTCAAAACTCGATCGAACTGGCGACGATTGGCAATGCCAGTCAGTCCGTCAGTAGTTGCCAGTTGCTGCAATTTTTGATTGGCTATTGCTAGCTTGCGGTAAAGTTGAGATTGTTCGATCGCGATCGCCACTTGATTTGCCAAGTGCTGTAAAAAATCTATTTCCCACTGTTGCCATTCCCTGACACCGCTGCAATTGTATGCTGTCAGCATTCCCCACAAACTATTGCCATTTTCTGCGATCGAATCCGGCAAATTTTTACCCTGGGCCTGCGGTTTGCCACTCGCCTGGTGCCAGATATAATTTTCCGCTGCATCTTGATTGTTCTCGACTTCCCAAACACTGGCTTCTTGTGTTTCTTTTGCCGTTTCCCAGTCGCCTGATTGCCAAATTGGTACGCTGATAACTGCTGCAATTTCACAATCTGTCAACAATTCTTTGCAACTGCCAGCCAAGGGGGCAGTGTTGACATCTGCTATTGCTTGTACCGATTGGGATTCGACTAAAACAAAGCATGACACCGCCAAAGCAGCACTAATATTTTGGTTTTCAATATAACCTTCTGGCAAACCGTCACCTGCGACGATCGCACCTTTTTGCTCTTCCCCGTCCAATTGAGACACCCAATCCTGACAGCGATAAATTAAAACGCGGTCTGTTTGGAGAAATTGGCGCACTTCTGCGACGGTACTTTGGAGAATGTTTGCCGGATCTATTGACGATCGAATATGTTCGATCATTTTGCCCAACAGCCGCTGTCGCAGAGCCTGCTGCCGCAATTGTTCTTCGATTTGCTGGCGTTCGATCGCGTAATGGATAGCCCGCACCAGCAGAGTTCGGTGAAATCTTCCCTTTACCAAACAATCTTGAGCGCCCCAGCGCAATACTGAGCGGGCAATATTTTCATCGTTGATATCTGTCAGCACCACAATTGGCAATGTCGGCCATCGCCCTTTCAAAACTGCGATCGCCTCGCTTCCCCTCAAGCTGTCTGACAGTGACAAATCTAATAGTACGGCGTCAAACTTGTCTACTTCCAGACGCCCAACTCCTATCTCCAGAGACTTAACAGTTTGGAGAAGAAATAGAGACTCGCTGAATGACCCTAGAAGGTCTTCGATCATTGTCGGATCTCCGAGGTCATCCTCAACCAACAAAATTTTCAGACATTGGTTACGTGTTAACACAACTATAGCGTTCGGAGCGAGTCGAAGGCAACTTTTTTGTTTTGATAGCGATACTTGCGATCGGCAAATATTTCCGCTTATCAAATTCACTATACACTCAAACTACGCATTTAGCGCTCCATTAAAGCTTACATATCCGGTGGGAGTGAAACGATCTCAAACCAATACTCACATAAAGTCTTCATTACTTCCAGCAATCCTTCAAAAGTTACTGGTTTGGATATGAAAGAATTGGCTCCCAAGCGGTAGCAAAGCAAGATATCTCCTCTGCGGTGGGAAGTTGTGAGTATTACAACCGGAATTTGTTGCAAATGAGGGTCAGCTCTGATCAAACTTAGTGTTTCTCGCCCGTCCAGCCTCGGCATATTCAGATCCAAAAGTATCAAGTCTGGCTGATGCCAATTGCTGCTACCAACATATTGACCACGACGGTACAAGTAGTCTAGAACTTGTTCTCCATTTTCCACAAATTCGCTCGTAATTTCAAATCGAACTTCTCCCAGTGCTTCCTTCACCAAAAAGCGCGTATCCTCGTCATCGTTGGCTATTAAAAGAGTAAATCTTTTCTTTTTATAATTCACGGCTTTGCCTCACTCCGAACGTTTTTTGTGAGGTCGCTGGACTTTGATCCGTGTCTGAGTACCTGCCAATAATCTCTTGCCATCATCCGGTAAATCTTGCAGAGAACACTGAAATTGTGTTGCAATAATTTACATTTTTTCTGCATTTGCAAAGGTTTGCGAATCATGATTGTTTCACTTGGCAGTCTGTCCGAAAACCTGCAAACTGCAAACACATCACAAATCTTTCTCCGCGAACTACTATGGAAACTACTGCATCCCAAAGCAAGATGCTCTGGATACAGTTGAAAAAAATTAACAAGTCTTGCGCGCACCGCTGATTTATAAGTTGTATAAGGATAGAGCTAATAGATTTATATTGATAGATTTATAGCTCGATGTCATCAGTGAATATGCTACACTTTATAAGCATTTTTGTAAAGAAAAGATAAAGATATTTAAAGCTTAAGTAAAGGACGGGTGACAATCAAGCAATTTGGTGACAAGCCCCCGGATTCATCCGTGGAGCGAGAAAAAAGCTCCGAATCCTCTTCACTTGCCCCCGGATTTATCAGTGGAGTCGCTTTCTTCAATTCTAAAATCTAAAATCTAAAACCTAAAATCTACAATCTACAATCTACAATCTACAACCTAAAATCTAAAATCTACAACCTAAAATCTACAACCTAAAATCTAAAATCTAAAATCTAAAATCTACAATCTAAAACCTAAAATCTAAAATCTAAAATCTAAAATCTAGAACCTAAAATCTAAAATCTAAAATCTAAAATCTAAAATCTAAAATCTACAATCTAAAATCTAAAATCTAAAATCTAAAATCTAAAATCTAAAATCTAAAATCTAAAATCTAAAATCTAAAATCTAAAATCTACAATCTACAATCTAAAATCTAAAATCTACAATCTACAATCTACAATCTACAATCTACAATCTACAATCTACAATCTAAAACCTAAAATCTACAATCTACAATCTAAAACCTAAAACCTAAAATCTACAATCTACAATCTACAATCTAAAACCTAAAATCTGCAATCTAAAACCTAAAACCTAAAATCTAAAATCTAAAATCTAAAATCTAAAATCGATTGACTTTACTTTGATATAGGAATAGAAAAATAAAAAGTCGAGCCTCGATTGGGTTCTGATTCTACCCACAGGCTGCCGCCATGCCGCTCGACAATTCTTTGACAAATCGCTAAACCGATACCAGTTCCCGAATACTGTTTTTGGGTGTGCAAGCGCTGAAAAATCTGAAAAATTCGCGGATGATACTGTGAGGCAATCCCAATACCATTATCCTGCACTGAAAACACCCAGCTATCCCCCTGATGCGAAGCGTCCACCTGCACCACCGGCGCCTCACTGCTGCGGTACTTAATGGCGTTACCAATTAAATTTTGAAACAGTTGCAGCAGTTGAAAAGAGTCAGCTTTTACCCTTGGCAAATTCCCCTTAGTAACTGAAGCTTGATTCTCGCGGATGGCCAAATGCAAATTAGCACAAGCATCCTCAAAAACCTGATTGCAATCTATGAGCTCAAAAGGTTTCTGACTGCGACCTACCCGCGAATACTCCAGCAAGTCATCAATGAGCGCCTGCATCCGATCGCAAGAATGAACAATATTGCGGATAAATTTATTCCCTTGGGCATCAAGTTGGTTGGGAAAGCGTTTTTCTAATAGTTGAGCGTAGCCAGCAATCGTGCTCAAAGGCGCTTGCAAATCATGAGAAGCCACATAAGCAAACTGTTCTAGTTCGGCATTAGAACGAGTTAATTCTTGAGCGTAGCGGGTTTGAGCGTCTAAACTCGCTTGCAGCATTTCTTGTACCAGCTTGCGTTCAGAAATATCCTCGATCGCACAAATCAAATACTGCAGCG
This sequence comes from Microcoleus sp. Z1_B2, assembly GCF_036700325.1. NCBI lineage: Bacteria > Bacillati > Cyanobacteriota > Cyanophyceae > Oscillatoriales > Microcoleaceae > Microcoleus > Microcoleus sp. Z1_B2. The sequence continues at coordinate 17,552 of NZ_JAUBOQ010000052.1, read as the reverse complement.
TCCCCTTGACATCGCGCATTGCCGACACAGTAACATTTGCCCAGCGCACTGCCTCATCTTTGCATAGCAAACGCTTTTCCACAGAAAAAGTTTGAATCTTCCCAGATAACAGCGAACCCAGGTATTCTCTGTCCGCTTCTCTGTCATCTGGGTGAGTAATTGCCTCCCAATTTTGCTGTAACAATTCAGATTGTGCATAGCGGACAATTTGACAAAAGCCAGGATTTACCCGCATAAATTTACCGCAAAGCGCTGTTTTAGCTATGCCGACCGCAGCTTGCTCGAATATCGCGCGGAAGCGTTCTTCGCTGTCTCGTAGGGCAATTTCTGCTCGTTTACGCTCGGTAATGTTACGAAATGTTACTGCCAGACCATCGTTTAATTTGACCGCCACAATGTGCAGCCAAACAATTGTATCTCCCTCCTGTTCATAATAAAATTCTTGGTCTACAGTTTCTCCTGTTTCTACTACAGAAACATACAAATCAAATAACCTGTTATTGCTAACTTGGGAAACTTTGGCTAACAAATTCTTGCCAACTATCTCATTTAATAGCAGACCATAAAATTTTTCAGCAGCAGGGTTAATCAACAGCCACTGGAAATCTACAATATTTCCCTCACTGTTGCGGACTGCAGAATAAGCCACCACACAGTCTAAGGAACTATTTAATATGCTAGCCAGCAGCGACTGCGACTGTTGCAGTTGATAATTTTGTTCTTTTAATTGCTGTTGCAGCTTTTGCAAGCGGACTTGCTTGTCGATGCGCGCTAAAACTTCTTCTACTTGAAATGGTTTCGTAATATAGTCGGCGCCTCCTACTCGAAAAGCTTGTAATTTATCGTTCATTTCATCTAATACGCTTAAAAAAATTACCGGAATTTGTTCAGTTTCAGGTGTCGCTTTCAGTCTCCGACAAACTTCATAACCGCTCATTTCCGGCATTCTAATGTCGAGCAAAATTAAATCCGGGCGATGGGCGATCGCCACATTCAACGCCAGTTGACCGGAAATAGCTCGGTAAACTTGATAGCCCTGGGATGTTAGCAGTTTGGATAAGAACCGCAGATTGCTTGGTTGGTCATCAACCACCAATACTTTAATTTCGCTATTATCCATTTATTTTAAACTCGATCGAGTTAAATCCATTATCTTGTCGAGTCGGTAATCGGCAAGCAAATCTTTTAAAGCCTCAGCTAAAGTTGGATGACTTTCCCAGATGCGATCGACAAGTTGAATCGCCAGCTCTTCATTAACATCATTAGCTGCGTCATGGAGTTCCTTCACCCAGCTTTGAGGCATTTGAGCCAGCAGCCCTCCGAAAAATGAATCGGGTTTTTCGTTCACACAATAACGCCGTAAAGCCCCGACAGGGAGTCGGGGCAACTCTTGATAAAGATAGCGCACTCCCAAGTAGCAAGCCATCTTATCAAAAAGGATTTGTTCTTGAAAAGGTTTCCGCACAAAATCGTCGCAACCTGCGGCGATAATTTCGCCTTTTTTTTCCTCAAAAGTGCTAGCAGTCAGAGCAATAATTACAGTTCGCCACTGAGTTTGTTTCTCTTTGGCTCTAATTTGTCGGACAGCTTCAAAACCGTCCATTACTGGCATTCGCGTATCCAGCCAAATTAAATGAGGCTGCCAACTTTCCCAAAGTTCAACCGCTTGGTAGCCATTTTCCGCTTCTCGGACTTCAAAACCAATTGGTTGCAACATTTTAACCAGCAGCAGCCGATTTTCTTGATTGTCGTCAACTGCTAAAATCCGATAAATCGGTTGATCTGCTTCTAGTCCGATCGCACGCTGGAATGTCGCCACTGTTATTTCCGACGAAATAGCGGCAAATACTCGGATATTAAATTTAAAACTGGTTCCCTCACCTAAAACACTTTTCACCCAAATATCCCCCCCCATTATTTGCACGTATTTTTTAGTAATTGTCAAACCCAATCCCGTACCATCAGCCGCTTTTCTCCCCGCTTGTGTTTGCACAAAAGCATCAAATAAAGTATCAATTTCTGCTGCTGCTATGCCAATTCCAGTGTCTTCAACTTCAAACAAAATTAACAATGGATCGACGAAGGTATAGTTAAGATGAGTTTCCGATTCTGCCGACTGTGGCTGGTTGCTTTCCACGCTCACGCGCAGCCAAATACGGCCCCCGTCGTGAGTGAATTTCATGGCATTTGCCAGCAGGTTAATTAAGCAAACGCGCAGCTTTTTTTCGTCAGTTTTTATATATTGGGGAACATTAGCCTCGACGGAAAATCTCAGTTGCATTTTTTTTGTTTCAGCTTTAATTTGAAACATTTCTTCGAGAGTGTCGAGGAGTTGATAAAGGTCAAAGCTGCGTTGATCTAAGCCAATTATCCCTGCTTCTATTTTCGACAAGTCTAAAACATCGTTAATTAGTTCCAGCAAATGTTGACCGCTGCGGTTAATAATTCGGAGATTTTCGAGATTTTCGTGGCCCAGCAAAGAGTCGCGGCTCATGACTTGGGTAAAACCCAGGATGGCGTTCAGGGGAGTCCGCAATTCGTGGCTCATGTTGGCAACGAATTGACTTTTTGCTAGCGATGCAGCGGCCGCTGCTTCTTCGGCTTTTTTGCGTTCTATTATTTCTTCTTGCAGTTCTTTATTGCGATCGAGCAATTGTTTTTTCAATCTCTGGATAGTCAGTTGGTGTTCGATTCGCGCTAAAACTTCTGCTACATGAAACGGTTTTGTGACATAATCAACCCCTCCCACTTGAAAGGCGGTTAGTTTGTCCAATACTTCATCTAAAGCGCTGATAAAAATCACAGGAATTTCGGATGTCTTCGGATCTTCCTTGAGCTGGGTGCAGACTTCGTAGCCGTCCATTTCCGGCATTTTGATGTCGAGCAAAATCAAATCGGGACAACCAGAGCGCGCGGCCCTGATTGCCATTTTGCCGTTAATTACGCCGCGGACTTTGTAGCCCCTATCGGACAGCGTTGCTGATAAAACTTGCAAATTTTCTGGAGTATCGTCAACAATTAATATGTTGCCTTTATTTTCTTCTATTTGATTTTTGATCATCGATCGCTATTTTTTGTTAATTTAAAATTTGTGGGAATTATCAATAGTGGTTAAATAGTCATTATAGCACTCCCTCCTCAATCAACTCCTTTTATATTTACAGAACTTATCCTAGTTAAGATTTGAGATTAGATATTGGAGATTAAAGAATTGGGAAGGACTGATGATTGGCAGGGTGTGGAGCTTGGCTACAAGTAAATTAGTCGATCGCCCGCAGGCGAGTTTACAAATAGGCGATCGACCTACACAATCAATAATCCTGAACCTGCCACTATTATCCCTTCTTCTTTCATCCTTCAACAATTTCTAAACTCCTCAATCAAATCGATAATCCGATCGCACCGGAAGTTATTCGCCAAATCGGCGATCGCGTTGCCGAAACTAGCATTAATAGGAGGAATCGACAACAACAGCCGAAAAATCTCCTCGTTATCAACCGCATCCGCCGCAGAATACAATTCATCAACCCATTCCGCAGGCATAGCTTCCAAAAATGAAGTATTCAGCGTAAAAGCCAAATCAGCCGTTTCACTTACCCTGGAAACCTCGCCGGACACCGCAGCATCAGAACTTAGCGAAGCTTCTCGATCGTAAACATAGCGGACTCCCAGATACTTAGCCATCTTTTCCAGAATCACTTGCTCCCGAAAAGGCTTCGCTACAAAATCATCGCAACCAGCAGACAAAATCAGCGATCGCTCCTCATCAAAAGCACTTGCAGTCAGAGCAATAATCACCGTTGCTTGACCTTTCAAATGCGCTTTAATCTGTTTAGTAGCTTCGTAACCGTCCATCACCGGCATCCGCATATCCATCCAAATCAAATGAGGTTCCCAACTCGACCACATTTCCACAGCTTGAACCCCATTTTCAGCTTCCTGCACCGCAAAGCCAAGGGATGTCAGCATTCTAACCAACAGCAAGCGGCTTTCCAGGCGATCGTCAACAGCTAAAATCCGGTATTCTGGCTGTCCGGGTTCCAGGCCCACCACTCGGCGAGCTGTTTGAGCCACCTGAATTTCCACTGCATTAGGGAGCGAAACTTTAACATCAAATCTAAAAATGCTGCCGCGACCGAGGGTGCTTGTTACCGTCATCTTCCCTCCCATTAACTTAACGAACTGCTGGCTGATTGGCAAGCCCAAACCGGTTCCTTCTTGAGCTTTTTTCCCGCTCTCTGTTTGCGCGAAAGGTTTAAACAAATTCTCCATTTCTTCCGCAGAAATTCCTGAACCAGTGTCTTGCACTTCAAATAGCAAACAGCAACTGTCAATTGGTTGAATCTCTCCCTCATTTTTAGTTTTTAACAACTCATGTTTGATTCTCAAGTTGACACCACCTTCTGCCGTGAACTTAATAGCATTTCCCACTACATTTATCAAGACTTGTCGCAACTTGCTTTCGTCAGTTTCTATATATTGAGGGAGAGCTGGTGAACAATCAAAAATTAACTGCAACCCTTTTTTTTCGGCTTGCAGCTTCAGCATATTTTCAGTATTTTTTAGCATTTTATGCAAGTCGAAGGTGCTATTATTAAGTGTCACCAGCCCGACTTCAATTTTTGACATTTGCAGAATATTGTTAATCAGAACAAGCAAATGTTCCCCGCTCTGGGTAATAATTCCTAAGTATTGCTGTTGGTCGGCATCGAGGTCTGGGTCGCGGGCAAGCAGTTGGCTGAAACCGAGAATTGCGTTGAGGGGAGTTCGCAATTCGTGGCTCATATTCGAGAGAAATTCGCTTTTTGCCCTGTTCGCTCTGTCGGCTTCTTCTTTGGCTTTTTGCAGGACTATTTCAGCTTGTTTGCGTTCGGTAATATCGCTAGCAGTGCCTGTTGTGCCGATGATGTTGCCTTCAGCGTCCATGCGCGCGATCGCCTTGGTATTTACATCAATCTTTCTACCGTCTTTTCCTAATACTATATTTTCGTACTGAAACACAGTTTTTCCCGTCAGCAAGCGCTGCTGAAGTTCCCATTTCCAGTCTATTTCTCCGGGAGCCAAGAAATCGCTAAAAGAACAGCCGAGCATTTCTTCAGGCTCGTAACCGTATATTTGTTTAACTGCTTGGTTGACAAAAGTAATGTGTCCTTGAGCATTGCAAGACCAGATAATATCTTGGGAAGTCTCAACTAAATGACGGTATTTTTCTTCGCTCTCTGCAAGGGCTATTTCTGCTAGCTTGCGTGGAGTAATGTCCATCAAAGTTGTGAATAGTTTTGTCACTTGCCCTTGTTGGTTGACAACTACTTCTCCTCTGGCTTCGATGTAGCGGATGAAGCCGGCTTCACTTATTTGTGACGGAGAATTATCCGCAACAATTTTCTGTTCCGGGCGCAGAATTCGATATTCCAAAGTGTAAGATTGCCCGCTAGCAATAGCAGTGTCGATCGTTGTTTGCCACTTTTGTCGATCGTCGGGATGCACGTATTGCAAAAACTCAGTTAGTGTTGGCGCAGGCTCGGTTGGAGCGATCCCAAAAATCCGAGATAATTCTTCCGACCAAGTAGTTGTGTTGGCCGATAAATCGCATTCCCAATTACCGACACGGGCGATTCTTTGCGCTGCTGCTAAAGAAGCCGCTATAGCTCGGAGTTTTTCTTCCGCTAATTTGCGATCGCTAATATCTTGAATCACAGAAATTACGCAGGTTTCCCCATGAATTTCAATGATTTCTGCTGACAGCAGCCCCGTTCTAACTTCCCCTGTTTTAGTGCGAAAATTAAATTCGTAATTCAGAATAATTTGTTTTTCATCTAACAGTTTAAACAACTCGGCGCGGGCTTGTATATTTTCCCAAAGATTCAACTCAAGCGCCGTGCGATCGAGAATTTCTGCAGCAGAATAACCAATAGTCTGACAAAAAGCCTCATTAATTTCTAAATAACGACCGTCATTAAATCTGGTAATAGTAATCGGGTTGGGAGAAGAACGAAAAGCTTTAGCAAACTTTTCCTCAGACAAGCGCAGTTGTGCAGTCCGCTCCTCGACTAAAGTTTCCAGTTCTTGATTTAGCTTTTGGAGCTGAGCATTTTGTTGCGCTAATTGCTTCTCCCTAAAATAGCTGTTAATCGCTTCTTTTACCGTCAACTTCAAATCTTCCGACTGCCAAGGTTTCGATATGTATCGGTACAATTTAGCATATTTAATAGTATTCGCCACGGCTTCTAAGTCTGCTTGCCCCGTCAGCATAATTTTGATAGTCTTTGGCAAAATTCGGTGAATCTGCTTCAGCAATTCGTCCCCTTTGATATTCGGCATCAGATAGTCGGAAATTACTGCTACTATTTCGCAGCCCTCTGCCAGTAATTCCTCGATTAACTCTAAAGCATCTTCGCCACCTTCAGCGGTTTCTAATAAGTGTTCTTCCCCCAGGGTTTTTTTTAACTCAATTTTCAAACTTTCCAGAATTATCGGTTCGTCATCCACACAAATAATCACAGGTTTATTGTTCATATTTTTGTCAAACCAGATTTTATAGTTTCTACTAATTCTTGGCGCTCCCACGGCTTGTACAAACAACGGTGCAAGTTTGCTTGCTCTTTCACCCGTGATATTGCTACTTCGTCTGCTTGCCCGGTCAGCATAACTTTCACAATTTTAGGATATTTTTGGTGAACCATAATCAAAAAATCATCTCCTTTAATCCCTGGCATTAACCAGTCAGATACTATGACTAAAATATCACTTTCATCTTCTTTTTGAATTTCCTCCATAATTTCCAGAGCTTCATCTGCATTTTCTGCTACTTCATAGAGGTAAGCATCCCCAAATTCTTTTTTAAGTTGAATTTTCAAACTATTTAAGACCACAACTTCATCGTCAACGCACAAAATTACTGGTTTAGACATAAAACTTTACTTATATTAAAATTGTAAAATTGGGTAATTTCCCGGTTTTTTTTATTGCTATCAAGGGATTCCTATGGGCAAGGATATAGTAAATTTTGTTTGACCAGGCACGCTTTCTACTTGCAGTCCACCTTGATGTTTCTCCAGAATTTTTTGAACTATATCTAATCCCAACCCACTGCCTTCCCCTGGAGGTTTAGTTGTAAAAAACGGCTCAAAAATTCTCGGCATAATTTCTGGGGGAATGCCGGGGCCACTGTCGGTAATACTGACTGATATTGCATTCGCTTGGTGTTTGACATCAATTTTTAACACGCCTTTGTTACCCATCGCTTGTAAAGCATTGTGAACTAAATTTGTCCAAACTTGACTGAGTTCATCAGGATAGCATAGCACAGAGGGCAAATTAGTACCATAGTTTCTGACTACTTCCACACCGTGTTTGATTTGGTACTGGTAAAGCGTTAAAACAGTATCAATACCGTCGGTAATATTAGCGATTACTTTAGAACCCGACTGGTCGTAACGAGAGTAGCTTTTCAAAGCAAAAACGATTTTAGCTGCCCTATCCGTGGCAGTAGCAATATTTTTGGTACTTTTTAGTACCGTAGCAAATTGGTAGGCGATTTGTACAATGTTTCGACTTTGGCTGTCTTTCAACAAAGGTAAAAAAGGTTCTAAATTATTGCCGATACCGATATCTAATAAAGTACAGGCAAGACTAGCGGCGTCGTCAATGTTTTCTGATTCTAATTTACCCTGCAAAAGTTTTTTTAACTGACGTTTTTCTTTACTAGATAATGTATCTGTTTCTTGGCTGGACTTGTGTAGTAAAGCAAAGAAATCCTGTCGCCTTTCCGGGGATAGTTGTTGAAAAAATATCGGCAACTGCTGCAACTGTTCCGTCCAGAAGTCGGCGATGTTCTGCACAGAAGAGCGAATCGCCCCTAAAGGAGAATTGATTTCATGAGCAACTCCGGCAATTAACTGTCCGAGGGCTGCCATTTTTTCTGATTGAATAAGTTCTTTTTGAGTCCGCTTCAGTTCTTCTAAGGTATGAGATAACTCTGCATTTTTTTGGCACAGCGCTGACTCTGCTATTTTGCGGGCGTTAATGTTGCGGGCAACCCAAATAACTGCATCTTTTGAGAACAGAGAAATGCAGGCAGAAAACCAAATTGCGCGATCGCAAAATGTTAAGCTGTAGTCAAAATTGATAGGTTGTTGTGTTTCTAAGACTTGCTGGACTAAGACCCACCAATCATCCGGGTTGTCATCGTCAAGAAAATGTTCTATAGTCAAGCTGACTATATCGAAATCAGACTCAGAAATCGCTGCCACATTCGTTGGCAAAATTTCAATGTTCCGCTGACTATCTAGCACGAGAACGATGTCGGTCATCGCTTCAAAAACGGCGCGTACTTTCCTTTCAGAAAAGTGCAATTTTTCTTCGAGCAATTTTCTACCGCTAATTTGTTGCTGCAATTCTTCGTTACTGGCTGCTAGTTGAACTGTGCGATCTAGAACCCGCTGTTCGAGTTCGGTGTTGAGGCGGCGAACTTCAGATTCAGCGGTGGTGCGGTCTTGTATTTCCTTTTTTAACTGACTGTTGGCATTAATTAATTCTAAAGTTCGCTGTTTGATTTGTTCTTCCAAATTATCATTTAAGAGTCGCAATTTTTCCTCGACTTCAGTTCTCCGCAACGCTTCTTTTTGCAATTCTTCGTTCATTTTGTTCAACTCCTGAATTTTGTCGGCGACTGTTTCCTGCAAAAGCTCGACATTTGCGTGCATTTCTACCGGATCTAAGGCCTGCAGCAGGCTAATTTCAGTCACAATTCCGGCTAAATATCCTTCCTCGTCCACCACCACCAAGCGCCGGATGCCGTGCTGCTGCATTAACTGGTGAGCCTGCCACAAGGTGGCTTTTACCTGCAACGGTATCAGCGGAAAACTCATCGCGGCGGTGACGGGAGTACGTGCGAAATCTAGCCCCGAAGCTTGGAATTTAACAATATCGCGTTCTGTAATTATGCCCACAGGTTTCTGATTTTTGTTGTCGCTGTCAGTGCAAATGACTATGCAGCTTTTTCGCTGGGTTCTCATCTGTTTTACGACTTCTAAAACTGAAGCGCTGCTTGAGGTAACTATTACTTGTGTGGTCATAATTTCTTCGGCGCGCCACATTTTTAGCAAGTCGGCCGGTTTGAGGATTTGACGGATGCTTTCGCAGGTGATAGCGCCTAGTAACTTGCCACCTTCGTCTAGGAGGGGTAAATGACGGATTCTTTTCGATCCCAATATGCTCAATACTTTGAAGATATTTCCCCCTTGATCGAGGTTCAGGGCGATCGGGTTTTCAGTCATCACCTCAGAAATTGCCACCCCTGCTAGCGGTATTTCGCTAGCAGTTATTTTCACAACATCACGTTCTGTAAAAATTCCGAGCAATTTCTGCTCAAACGCGATTAAAATACAACTGGCACTCGCCTGAGTCATGGCAGCAATTGCGACTTTCAAGGGTGTGTCTGGAGGCAGCACCGGCGGTTTGGGGTCGATCGCCTGTTCTAGCAAGCTTTGAGTATCAGAAACTGTTGGTGACATGGGCAAATCAAGGGGGATAGATGCAGGGGAAACCGCCACTTAATACCATTTTAGATTTCAGATTTTACAGTCGCGGTATCCTCACAGCAATAGAGAATTGACATCGGTCTAAAGTTGCATTTTAGTCCCGCATTGGTATGATTTTTAGTGCGATCGCGCTAAACGGCGATATGAATTGGCACGATACACGTCCTTTGGCCGATAACTGATGTTACTTCTATTTTAGCCAAATGTTTTTCCACACTTTTTTTAACAATCTCCAGTCCCAACCCGCTGCCTTCGTCGGCGGGTTTTGTGGTAAACAACGGGTCACATATTCGTGGCAAAATTACCAAGTAATTCAGTTGCCACTGACGAGCGCCGGCTCTGATTTTCTTCTCTCACCTCTAATTTTAAAATTAGGCAATTATCTATCGCTTGTAAACCATTGTGCATCAGATTTATCGAAAATTGTTTTAGTTCGTCTGGATTACACAACTATTTAGGCAGTGTAGCTTAAGATTCTCTGACAATTTCTACTCGGTGTTGTAGTCTTTTAATCAAAAATTAATGAATTTTTAAGGGGTTATTAATAGTAGCAATTACTTTTCTACCATACATTTATATCGAGAATATTTTTGAAATTAAAAATTACTTTTGTGGCTCTCTGTGTACCAGATGATCTTCTTGGCAAGCTGTGAATAAATGGCAGAGACTATCTGACTGACTCAGCAAGTTAAGCTAATCCGCATTTAAATTGCATAGTAAAATAAATTTTTCCTCTTGTGGGGAGTAGGGGTTGGGCATCCTGCCCGCCCTCAACATACAAATTAAATGCACAACAGCTTAAGCACCCTTTGATGAAATATGTAATTGCAGTGCAAATTTATGGATTCCTTATGTTGAGCAAGCCGGATGCTCGATTCAGAAATTTCGTGTTTTATTTTTGTAAGTTCTTGTCCTGAAAAATAGGAATATTGCGAGTTTTTCCTCATAGCAGACAACTTCAAAATCAGCGTTTTTGACAAAAAATTAATAGCTTTCTCGGAACATTGGCAGAGTTTCCCTGACATGAAACTTGTCGTGAGCGATACAAGCTGCTACTTATAATATCCTGCCTCAGAGGCTGTTGGCATTGAACATCGATAACTGTAGCTATGTGTTGCAGGAACTAGCAGCCCAGAAAATCAGGGTGTCCGCAATTGTAAATAATAACCCTGCCTTTGCGCGCAAGCATTCAAGGCAGGGTTATTATTGAGTATTCCGAATTCTCAAGGGTGAAGCGAGGGCGCTGCTGCCGACTTCGGCTGCCCAGCAGTGCACTACTCGCCCAATCGAGTTATTTTAGCGCTGCGTTGGGCCAACATCAGCACTACATAAATAGTCATTACATAGCCGGCGGCCAGAATGGGAATAATTAGAGGAATATCGCGATAAATCATAATTAGAACCAAAAGTCAAGGACGAGGAGGAGCAGGACAAGTTCAAGACCTACTACATTAAGTCAGCACGCAAGACCATGCCTTGGTTCTGAAGGCTGTTTTTCCATATCAAGCCTGCGGGAACATTTAGGCGTTCCCGGTCATCAACAATGATTTACTGCTTTACAGATGCTTAAACAGCCTAAAACCATCCACTTTAGCTGCTTTGAGCTACCGTGCACATAAGATGCGCTACTCTTAACTTCTGAAAACTTTTAGCCGCGAGGAACTAAAAATCTGTACCAGAAATTTTGGCTGCGATCGACTAACAAGGCTGGCTCTACGAAACTTTTACAGGCACCTAATAGCTACCTGCCCGTCTGGCTGTACTTAATGTATAGAATTGTTTAAATCCTTAATACCCATAATAACACAGGGTTTCTGGGATTTAGAGAATTTTTGGCAAGGTCCTTAACAATTCGATACAATAGGGGCAACCCCTCTGGCAGCCGGCTACTCGCCTCTGGCAGACGGGTGACTCCCATCGGGTGGTAGATGACAAATAACTGCAGATATCCTAGATTTTTCTTTTCTATTGCAGAGAATTACCTTAAAATAAAGATATGATATGTAAAATTTTGTTACTTTACGGCTTGAGTCGGCGTATCCATGATCTCTAGCACTCTCCTATTTTCCTCGGTTGAAGAAGACCTGCGACTGTTGACAGAAAACTTAAAACAGTTAGTGGGTGCCCGTCATCCCATCTTGTACGCGGCTGCAGAATACTTATTCGGCACAAAGGGAAAACGAGTGAGACCCGCGATCGTTCTGTTGATGGCCAAGGCGACTATGCCCGATCGGGAAATCACAGAAAAACACCGCCGCCTCGCTGAAATCACGGAAATGATCCACACAGCTAGTCTCGTGCACGACGACGTGGTGGACGAGTCGGATCTGCGGCGAGGAGTGCCGACGGTTCACAGTCGGTTTAACAACCGAGTGGCAGTATTGGCGGGAGACTTTCTGTTTGCTCAATCTTCCTGGCATTTGGCAAATCTCGACAACCTGCCAGTAGTCAAACTGCTTTCAGAAGTGATTATGGATTTAGCTGAGGGGGAAATTCAACAGGGACTAAATGGATTTGACACCAGCTTGTCGATCGAAGCGTACCTCGAAAAAAGTTATTACAAAACAGCGTCTTTAATTGCCAACAGTTCCAAAGCAGCGGGCTGTTTGAGCGAGGTTTCAGCGTCCATAGCAGACGATTTGTACAACTACGGGCGAAACATTGGTTTGGCATTCCAAATAGTAGATGATATATTAGATTTCACCGCTTCAACGGAAACTTTGGGGAAACCTGCAGGCTCGGATCTCAGAAGCGGTAATCTGACAGCACCCGCACTATTTGCCCTAGAAGAAAAACCTTACTTGGAAGTTCTCATAGAACGGGAATTTGCCCAAGAAGGAGATTTAGAGCAGGCCCTGGCACTGGTAGAAGATTCTAGAGGCATAGAGCGATCGCGAGAACTAGCCACAAACCACGCACAGAAAGCAGTCGAATACTTAGCTGCGCTGCCCCATTCAGAGTCCCGCCAAGCTTTGATTGATTTGGCTGAATACGTTTTGAGTAGACTTTATTAGAGGTTAAAAAGTTACACTTTATTGGTAATGGGGAATTGGTAATGGGGAATTCCCAATGCCTAATGCCCTGTTACCAATTAATAGAAAATTGATTTGTTTAGGCAAGATCCGGCGGTGGAGCCGATCGATACTGTTGCAAGTAAACGTTAATTAAACTCTGTACTTGCTCGCGAGGGATTTCCGTCCCGACTTCCTGATTTCCGGGACTTTCAAAAAAAACAATGCTGTCAAGACCTTCGAGAGCTATCATCTGAAATAAAATGTGAGTGACAGGCAAAAGCACCGGTCTGAGGCGATCGCCCCCAGCAGCCGCAGCCTGCGACGCATCTTTAATACTGCTCCAAGCATAAATCACCCTCTTCTCCCGTCCCGGTTGCTTGAGATTGCTCAAAACCACGATCGCCCAACTTTGGTCTACCGCTTGCAGGATCGAGTATTCAAGGTGCTGTAGCTGTTGGGCAATTAACACCAGGGCCGGGGCGATCGCCTTTAAGATTTGTGGCGTCGAACCGTCGGGCGGAGCTTTTTCGATCAATGCTTGAATCTGTTGGTCTAAATCCATCAGTCAGTTCTTTGATATCTAAAATTAAAAATTTCAGGTTAGCAGGTTCGCATCCAAGTATATATTACCCCTTGGAGTTTAGCTAGTCAGACGGGAATCCCCACACGCTTGTCGCTTCGATTAGTGTGGGATGACTCGTCGCGTGAATCGAGGATTCCACATTTTCATGGTAATTAGCTCAGCAACAAAAGATTTAATCGATCAACTTCTTTTGGAGAATATTTCTTTGGCTGGTATAGCTAGAAGCACGGGTGTTTCTCAAAAATGGTTACAGGATTACGTAAATAATAAATATGCCTCACTCGAACGCAGAGTAAAGGTTAAACCTAAAAAAAGTCAGATTGAATGTTGAATGTGATGAACTGTGCCCATTTGTAGATTACCAAGAAAATAAGCAATGGGTGTGGCGCCGCAATGGATAGAGAGACCAGAGAAATTATTGGTCTTTATATTGGTGATCGTAGCGAAGAAGGAGCCAAACAATTATGGAATTCTCTACCTTCTGTATATCGACAATGTGCTGTTTGCTATACAGATTTTTGGGCTGCATATGCTTGTATTTTTCCTTCGCTACGCCCTCAGCCAGTTGGGAAAGACAGTGGAAAAACTAATCACATTGAAAGATTTAATAATACTTTGCGCCAACGTGTTTTTCGGATCGTAAGAAAAACTCTTTCATTTTCTAAAAAGTTAGAAAACCATATTGGTGCTATTTGGTATTTTATCCATCATTACAACTATGTTTTGAGCCAATAAATATCTAATCACTACATATTTATTACTACCCCGCAGCTAAACAGTTGCCATCAATGATTCTGATTTGATAATTAGCTAGTAACTTTGGTGGACTATCTCCCAGAAATTGCATCACATCAGTCATAGAGGCAGCAGTTTCTCCTAAATACTGCAAGATGGGGTGAGCCAATAGCTTGTATGCTAGTCCTACAAGGTTTCAACCATTATACCGATACCCGCAAATCGAAGAGAACGGCAACAGTCGCCGATCTAAGTTTATTCGTAAGGTTGCCAAGCTTGTCGCCAGCGACCGTTGCCGTTCAAGATTCACCAAGAATGCCTGAATAAAGAACACCTTGACAGGGCTACCCCGCTTTAGCCTATTGGTTGCCACCCGGTAAACTAGGGGATATGCTTTCACTCCTGCACTTGGAGGGAAGGACTTACCGCATGGCGGTTCACCTTCAAATGTAACCAGTTGTCACCAGTCTCATCAACTGGGCTAACCGTCTCGCAAGCTTTTTAACTTACTTTAGGTTAAACGAATCGCACACTCCGATCGGTACCGGGTTGTTGACTGCTTACTTGAGGCATGACCGGACTTCAAATGAAGTTTTTTACGTGGGAGTAGCGGGTGTGAATCCGGTAGGGAAGTGGGCTTCCCATACTAAACAACCTTATCAGGTCGCACTCGGCTAAACGAATCGCACCCGAAACAATATAATTACACAATCGCAGCCGCTTTCATCGCGAAAATGCGATCGATCGCATCTTCAACAACCTTATCAGGCGTAGAAGCACCCGAAGTCACGCCCACTACAATTTTACCATCCGGTAGCCAACCTTCAGTTACGACCAAATCTCCCCCCAAAGGCTTGTGTTCGATCCGATTTCCCGGTAAAATGCGCTCCGCACAATCAATGTGAAAAGAAGGAACAGTTTTGTCGATCGCAATTTCCTGTAAATGCGTAGTATTAGAAGAATTAAAACCCCCAATCACCAGCATCAAATCCAACTTTTCCTCAACCAAACTCAACATAGCATCTTGCCGTTCCTGAGTCGCATCGCAGATAGTATTAAAACTCAGAAAATGCTCGCTCAAATTCTCCGGTCCGAACTTCCGCATCATTGTTTTTTCAAACAACTTGCCAATATTCTCTGTCTCAGTTTTGAGCATAGTAGTTTGGTTAGCAATTCCTACCCTTTCTAAATCCAGATCCGGGTCAAAACCAGCAGAATAAGCCTTACTAAACTTAGTAAGAAACTCAGCGCGATCGCCCCCATGCAAGATATAATTGCTGACATATTCAGCTTCTTGCCAATTCAGCACAATCAAATACTTATCAGCAAAAGAACTCGTAGCAACAGTTTCCTCATGCTTATACTGACCGTGAATAATCGAAGTGTAATCCTTTTTTTTGTGCTTTTCAACAGTATTCCAAACCTTAGAAACCCAAGGACAAGTAGTATCAACAATCTTGCAGCCCTTATCATTAAGCAACTGCATTTCTTGGACGCTGGCCCCAAAAGCAGGTAAAATTACCACATCGCCGATATCGACAACCGAAAAATCTTTCTGCCCCTTTTCCACAGCAATAAAACCAACTTCCATATCGCGCAAATGCTGATTGACAGACGGATTATGAATAATCTCATTAGTAATCCAAATCCGTTCGGTTGGGAAATGCTGGCGAGTCTCGTAAGCAATAGCTACAGCGCGTTCCACCCCCCAGCAAAAGCCAAAAGCCTCAGCTAGCCGGATCGTGACAGCCCCACGTTCCAGTCTGTAATTATTGTCGCGAATTTGCTGGATCAGACTGCTTTGATAAGCCGTCTGCATTACCCCAGCTACCTCAGCTTCGTGTCCGAAACCCTTGCGGTGGTAGTTTTCCGACTGTTGGAGCGATCGTTTAAAAGCTTTAGTATCCATGCGGTATCGAGTTGAAATCTAGGTTAATTACCTTTGATTTTAGAATGCCTGGGGTGCGATCGGACTTATTGGCTCAGTAGCAAACAGGGCATATGCTATTTATACGATCGACACATTGAATTGAGAGCCAAGAAAGAATGAACGCGCCTTCGCGGCTCGTTAAAAAAAACTTAAAAAAAAGCGTAGAGACCCAGATACCTGCATCTCTACACGATCGAACTTATTCAAATAATCAGCTTCAAATCTTCTTCGGCGCAAAAGGAGAACTCGATTCAAACGAACTGAAACCGCCGCCAAAATCCTCACCGTAAGCTTCTTCCCCGTGCAAGTCAATATCCAAACCTTTGTCTTCAGCAGATGACGGCACTCGCAGTTCCATAAACTGTTCCAAAATTTTCAGGATCGCAAAAGTGCCGACACCCGCAAACACGTAAGTAGCTAGAACGCCTATCAACTGGGTGCCGATTTGCCCCGGATTCCCGGCAAACAGCCCGTCCTTTCCGGCAGCGTTAACCGCTTTAGTGGCAAACACGCCCGTCAGAATCGCGCCCACAGTTCCGCCGACGCCGTGAAGCGGGAAGGTATCCAAAGAGTCGTCAAATCCAAGCTTAGCGCGCCAGCTAATGGCAAAGAAGCAACAAACCGAAGCGATCGATCCGATCAAAAGCGCTCCCACTGGCAGCACGAATCCAGCGGCAGGTGTGATGCCGACCAATCCCGCGAGGAAACCGCTAGCAATTCCCACTGCTGTCGGTTTGCCTCTGAGCACCCATTCGACAATTGTCCAAGTTAAACCGCCGACTGCTGCTGAAATCATCGTGGTGACAAAAGCCACTGTTGCTAAAGAACCAGCTCCCAAAGCGCTACCGCCGTTGAAGCCAAACCAGCCAAACCACAGCATCCCAATTCCCAACAAGACGTAGGGTACGTTGTGGGGGGTGTGGGGTTTCTTCAAGTGGTCTTTGCGGGGCCCGATTACCCAAGCTGCGACAACTGCTGAAACACCGCAACTGATGTGCACGACTGTGCCGCCGGCAAAGTCTAAAACTCCGATCGCCTCCAGCCAGCCTCTACCCCAAACCCAGTGAGCTAAAGGAGAGTAGATAAAGGTAGACCACAGCAGCACGAACCAGAAATAGGTTTTAAATGTTACCCGTTCGACGATCGCCCCGGAAATCAAGGCTGGAGTTATGATGGCGAACATCATCTGGTACACCATGAAGACTTGGTGGGGTATTCTCGGTGCATAGCCGATCGGATCTGGTGTGTCCGCCGTGACGTTGTTCAAGAACATCCAGTCGAAGCCGCCGATGAAGCTTTCGATCCCTTGCCCAAACCCTTTAGGATTTAGGTTGCTGGCGGTGACATCAAAGGCCAAACTGTAGCCCCACAGCGTCCATGTGACGCCGATCAGTCCCATCATGATTAAGCTCATCATCATGGTGTTGAGGACGTTGCGCGATCGCACCAGTCCCCCGTAGAAAAACGCCAGCCCTGGTGTCATCAGCAATACCAGTGCTGAGGAAACCAACATCCAGGCCGTATCGCCGGTGTCGATCGGATTTGGCACCACCGCAGCAGTACCAGCAGCATCTTGAGCTAAGGCATTGTCCGTTAGCGGCACGCTTAACAGCAACAGCGCGATGATGCCGATCATTAAACTTTTTTTGATCACGTTAGTTGTTGTACCTTCTCATAGCTGGTAAAAGTATAGTCATTTATAGACATGGGAGGCTTCAAGTCCCTCCCCTTTCACTTTTACTTTGAGC
>NZ_JAUBOQ010000051.1:0-47886 GCF_036700325.1 Microcoleus sp. Z1_B2 | reverse complement strand
GCCGTGTGCGGTGAAAGTCGCAAGCACGGTTTTGTAGGAGAGATGGTAGGGGACACTCTGCCATCGACTCTCTAACTTTGTCAAAGGTCAGGATTTCATCGGATTGTCGGGAGGCCTGAGTTTTAACCAGTTAGAAATAAGTCTGAACAATAACAGCGCGCTGATTAAATTAAAGGGAAGTGGAGAAGTAATTGCTTCGTTAACTGGAGTCAATGCCAGCTTAATTGGTGTTGACGATTTCCGAATTGTCTGATATCCTGTCTGCTAAAATAACCGTTACAAGGCAAGTAGTGAGGACTTCATTCCTCACTACAAACCAATTCGATCGTGCAGGTTGTAGCGGACATACTATCAGCCGTTTTGGCGCACTCCGACTCCTCGAAACCGGGTTTTTTACGCCCGTGTGCGGCCTGCGATGCGTCTGTTCGTAAAAAAACCCGGTTTCTTGGCCCCCATGCGTCCAGGACTAGAGAATTGGAAAAAATAAGCTGATTCCGTGTAAACTCTTTCTATTAATTCTGCGCTTTGCCTTATGCCTTCTGCCGAACGGTGACTAATTGCCCGATCGCCTTCAGCGCAATACTGGGAGAAAAAAGTACAGCCGGCGACTCAATCATGTGCACAACTTCCACAAATGCTTGACAAACTTTAGCATCTCCGACGAGCACTTTTAACACCAAATCCATGTAATCAATTGTCAGCCTCGTAGCGAGGTTTAGTTTTGCACCTGTACTTCCCCGATAGCGAGAGTCCTGACTGATGGCAAATGTCCAAGGAATTGTATGTAATTTTGCTAATTTTTTTTGAAATTGTCGAGAGAAACCTTTTAAATTGCCCTGCAGATAGCGCTGCCGCTGCTTTTGGAGGCATTCATCTAACATCTGAGCATCCAGTGCAGCAACCGTTATTCCGTGTCCGTATATCGGGTTAAAAGCGCAAACTGCATGACCGATAATTATTAAGTTTTCAGGATAACGACGGAGGCGCTCGTAGTGGCGCCAACGATTTTCTGTACCTCGATAGCTATAAACTGGTGTGATGGCTTCTGCGTCTTTAATCGCATGATAAATTGTCGGGGTTGGCAAAGTGCGGGCAAATTCTAGAAAGCCTGCTTCGTCTGTGGGGGGATAATCGCGATCGCCCCCGTCGAGAGTCACCAGCCAGCGATTGCCTTCGATCGGAAAAATTGCACCGCCACGAGTGCGAACTGGCGGGGCTAGTGACACAAATACTGGCGCTGTTTCTGACAATTTACCGCTGCATTTATAGATGCGGGTGGCATAGCCGACAAAAGCATTGATAACGGTTTCTTGCGGAGGTTCATAGCCCAAACTTTTCAACCATTTAGGTGTTTTGGAAACTTTGCCACCAGCATCGACTACTAAATCTGCATACAAATTCTCTGTATGGATGTTACTAGGGTTGTGACGATCGCGAAAACGCACCGACACGCCAGCAACCTCCGCACGCGAGGCATTAGCCAGCAACCCCGTTACTGTGCCTCCTTGGAGGAAATGCACGTTCGTATTTTCAGCCAAGCGGCGGCGAATTTGCCAATCAAGTAAATCCCGACTGAACAAAATTAAATCATTTAGATCCGGGCTAAAGTGCGGGGCCCAACCCGCCGGACTAAACCACCCGATCGACCTCGGATCTAAACTACGAGCACCAGCAGCTACCAGTTCGTTTTCCAAGCCGGGAAAAAACTCTTCTAGGATGATTCTCCCGCGATTTAAAAGGATGTGAAGGTGACGAGATTGAGGAATCCCAGGGCGAGGTGCGGGTTTTTCTGGAAAAAAATCTCGTTCAACAATACTTACTCTGTCGAAGTGTTTTGCTAATACTCTAGAGGCAAACAGTCCTGCTAAACTGCCGCCAATAATAATTGCATGACTTTCTCGCTGCACTATCGAATTCCTTCAAAGCTAATTTGCTATGGAATTGGTTGATGAATTTTGAACAATTTGTCTGGGCTTCTGTGCCGACTCTGAATATCGATCGACCACAGATTCTCCTGTGCGATTATTTTAATCAGACTTACATACCACAAATTGCCCTAAAGTGACAGCCGGCCGCAGACATATTTCTACACTTCCAACTGTAGGGGGATGCTTTAGCTCGACAATAAGGCGATGCTTGCCATTGGGGGCATGAGTCTAAAACTATACATTAGTTAACTTGCGCCAATGAGCGCGCGCACCCACTCCTTAACGAGGAATATACTATGTATCAAAATTTGCCAATAAATCCACAACTGTATAACATCGGGTTCTGGCTGGCCCAAGTGCCAGTAGACCAGACTACAACAACAAACAGAGTAGAAGACGCAGCACTCCTCTATTCCGGGCCACAATTTTTTATCGCCTTGATAGCTGGAGTGGTACTCGCCTGCGCTTTCCAACTCTTGCTAACAAATTTATCAGTAGCAGCCGGCCTTTCGTACATTGGACAATCCCACGACGACGACCACCACTCGGATAGCGGCAGCCCCCCAGTCCGCCATATCGGCAGAAAAGTAGGCACTTGGACGCTGATTACCGTCACCATCGCCCTATTCTTTGCTTGCTTGCTAGCAGTTAAGCTCAGCTTGATTAGCAGTCCCGGTTTAGGTGCGATCGTCGGTTTAGTCGTGTGGGCTACCTATTTCTCAATGCTTGTTTGGGTGAGCTCCACCACCGTCGGTTCCTTGATCGGTTCCGTCGTCAACAGCGCCACAGCAGGCTTTCAAGCCATTGTCGGCACCGCAGCCTCGGCTATCGGCGCCAAAGCAGCCAGCAACCAAGTAGTCGCCACAGCCAAAGCAGCAGCAGCAGCAGTGGGCCATGAACTCGGTAGCGCGATCGACCCCACAAGCTTGCGCGAAAACGTCGAAGACTACATCCAAAGCCTCAAACCGCCAGAATTAGACATCAAAGGGATGCGTAGCGAGTTTGAAAAATTGCTCAACGATCCGCAACTAAAAACTATTGCAGCCGAAAATTTGCCAAATCTCGATCGGCAAACCCTCGTAGATTTAGTAAGTTCGCGATCGGACTTATCAAAACGCGACGTAAACCGGATTGTAGACCAACTTCAAGATGCTTGGAAACAAGTAGGAAAACAAGGGCAGCCATCAGACGGCATCGCTCAATTAGTAGACTATCTCAAATCTGCTAAATCGGGAGATTTGGTCTCAGATAAATTGGCAAGTAGGGTAGAAAAAGCCCTCAGCAATCTGGGCGGTCAAAATTCCGGAGAAAGCCCGACCATGATGTCCCAAGCAACGACAATGGCAGTCAATGCTTTAATGGGAATAGTATTGGGTCGCACGGATATTTCTGACTTCGATGTTGAAAAAGTAGTTGGTCAGCTCAAAGAAGCTAAAGACAAAGTTACCCAGCAAACTGATAAAATTACCGCTCAAGTCAAAGGCGAACCCGTAACTTACAGCCCAATTCGTGCCGACGTAGAAAACTACCTACTCAACACTTATTCGTGGCAGATGAACCCCCAAGCCATCGAGCGCGAATTTCGGGACGTGCTCTACGATCCTACCGCCGACCCCGGAACAGTGCGCCGCGAATTAGAAAAACTAAAACAGTCTAATTTTGCCGAAATCTTGGCTAGTCGAGGCGTTTTTACCCAAGACAAAATTAAAGAAATTTCCCAGGAATTAGAAGCAATTAGACAGCGCGTTTTACAAACCGTGATCTTTGCCGAGGAGCAAGAAAAAGCTCGCGATTTGCAGTGGCGGTTGGAAACTTATTTGAAGTTGACGCCGAAAGAGGAACTGACAGCAGCAGGTATCGGGAGCGATTTCAAAAAAATCTTAGAGGATTCCGACGCGAGTTACGAACAGTTGCGCGATCGACTTTCTCCTTACACCCGCGACAGTTTTGTGCAAATTCTCCGAGGTCGCGAAAATTTCGGATTCCAGGAAGTAGAACAGATTGTTCAAGAGTTAGAAAGGACGCGAGATGTAGTTTTAGCAGATGCTAAAGGTCTGCAAGAAGCAGCGCAAGCCCGACTAGATAACCAGTGGCAAAGAGTACAAGAATACTTGAAGTCTACGGGCAAAGAAGAACTCAATCCCGAAGGCATCAAGCGCGATTTGAAAACGCTGCTGGACAACCCGGAAGCGGGAATGTGGGCGCTCAGAGCTAGAGCTTCTAAGTTCGATCGCCAAACTTTGGTAAAATTGCTATCTCAGCGGAAAGACCTCAGCGAAGACCAAGTAAATCAGCTTCTCGAAAGCGCCGAAGAAAATTGGCACAGCGCGGTACATACGCCGCAAAAGTTGGCAGAAAAAGCTAAGGATCAGTACGACCAAACCACCACCGCCCTTGCAGATTACCTTCGCAATACTGGCAAATCAGAACTCAATCCTGAAGGGATTCAGCGGGATTTGACAAAACTGCTGGAAAATCCAAAAGAAGGAGCTTTGGCGCTGCGTGGCCGCCTGTCTCAAGTCGATCGCGATACTTTGGTAAAACTGCTTTCTCAGAGACAAGATTTGAGCGAGGAACAAGTCAATCAAATTATCGACCAAGTGCAGGAAACCCTTGGCTCGATTGTGAAAGCGCCCCGCCGTTTGGCAAAACGGGTGCAAAGCCAAGTGCACGATTTTCAGAGTGTTTTAGAAGATTATTTGCGTAATACGGGCAAGGATGAATTAAATCCCGAATCCATCAAGCGCGACTTGCAACTGCTGCTGCATGACCCGAAAGTCGGTGCATACAGTTTGGGCGAGCGCTTGTCGCACATCGATCGAGCTACAATTGTTTCTCTGCTGTCTCAGCGGCCGGATATTTCTGAAGCAGAAGCCAATCGCATTGTCGATGGAATTTTGTCGGTGCGCGATGAGTTCGCACTGCAAATTCAGAAAATACAGGAGGGTATTCAGTCGGTAATTGACGGGGTTCTCGGAAAAATTCGGGATTACCTCAATTCGCTCGATCGCCCTGAACTAAATTACGAAGGCATTACGCGGGACGTGCGGAAGTTATTTGACGATCCGCAAGCCGGATTTGATGCTTTGCGCGATCGGCTGGGTCATTTCAACCGCGATACTTTAGTAGCACTAATGAGTTCTCGCGAGGACATTTCCGAAGCAGATGCCAACCGCTTGATCGACCAAATTGAAAGAAGCCGCAACACCGTCTTGCAAAGAGCAGAACGCTTGCAGCAAGAGGCGCAGCTTCGCCTCGAAAGCATCAAACTGCAAGCTGAAAAACAAGCCGAAGAAACCCGGAAAGCAGCAGAAGTTGCCTCTTGGTGGCTGTTTTTCACCGCTCTTTCCTCGGCTGCAGCTGCAGCAGGCGCCGGTGCTTTAGCCGTCATCCGATAAAAAAGACTCAAGTTGCGATCGGATTGCATATAGTGCCTGATGTGAGTTTCTACTGACATCAGGCACTAATGTTAGTAAAGGATTTGATCGGGGATTGGGAACGAGTTTGTATTAATTTGTTAGTACGGTTGAATAATGTTATGGTAAACCAGTTCATACCCGTTTTTTGAGGCTGGTGCCAACGGTGAATCTATACATTTTAATTAGCAGTTTTGATGAATTTAAAATAGAAAAGTGAAAAGCCGATTTTATTGATTGTCGTATATTTTATTTGCAGATGTAATAAATAAAAAGTAGCCGGATCTTCATTGCCTCTGCTATCACAATTTTTGAACGGGGTTCAGGCTTGCAGGCTGGATTTGCTTTGAGGCAGATTCTACAACTGTTGCAAGGATTACTGAAGAATGACAAAAATCAAAACATTTATTGGAGTGAAAACCTTTTGGCAAAGCAAACTTCGCGGGCCAGTTCCCTCTCTCCTCAATATTTTTTAGGTACAATAATAGAGAGGGTTCTCCACCCAGCACGCCTGTTCTCCCAACCGCCCGCCGCCCTGGCTGCGTTAGTATCAAACAAACGCGAACTGTTTTGAGTTCGATCGGCGGTTAATTTTGAAGATGCCGATCGTCAGGTTTTGACTTGTAGGTCATAGGTTGTAAGGAACCCCATAGCTAAAGCTAGGGGCTTTCAGGAAGTCCGGCTCGATCGCCAGCGGTTCAAGAAGAAAGCCCGAACCTTACCAGAGACAGGATTAGACCTACGTTTTTTGAGTCACGATACCGGAGAATGCGACGCTAGTTTTCCGATCTATCGCCAAAAGTTAAACAGGCTTAACGGGGTTAAACCAGTGCTTTTGGCATAACAAGCTCAATAAACATTCAAGGGAGCGAACTTTACCCAGCAATGGAGGACTTTATGTCTAATTTTGTTTTTGTAATTGATGCCCAAAAAAGACCGCTAACACCAATTCATCCCGGTTTTGCAAGGAGGCTTCTGAAGCAGAAACAAGCGGCTATTTACCGTAAGTTTCCGTTCACTTTGATTCTTGAAGAGTCCCGACCCGATTTAATCAGACCCCATTTAAAGATTAAAATCGATCCTGGTTCTAGGGTAACTGGTTTTGCCATATTGAACGGCGCACAAGTCATTTGGGCAGCAGAATTGACTCACAGAGGTCAGGCAATCAAAGATGCTCTGCTCTCACGCCGTCAACTGCGGAGGGGACGACGAAATCGACATACTCGTTATCGTCAACCAAGGTTCTTGAATCGCACAGGTCCTAGAGGTTGGTTGGCACCCAGTCTTGAACACCGAGTTTTGACTACACTCACTTGGGTGAACAAACTCATCAAACTTGCGCCTATCGGGTCAATAGCTCAAGAACTTGTGCGATTTGATTTACAACAACTTGAAAACCCTGAAATCTCAGGTATTGAATATCAGCAAGGCACACTTTTGGGCTACGAGGTTCGCGAATATATTCTTGATGCGTGGGACAGAAAATGCGCTTATTGTGGTAGTGAAAATATACCTTTACAAGTCGAACATATTCACCCTAAAGCTAAAGGCGGCACGAATCGTATCTCAAATCTATGTCTGGCTTGCGATTCTTGCAATAAAAAGAAAGATACTCAAAAAATTGAGCAATTCCTGGCCAAAAAACCTGATGTTCTTAAAAGAATTCAAGCACAAAGAAAACGACCCTTAAAAGATGCTGCTGCCGTCAACTCGACACGTTGGGCGTTGTTCAATCAGCTCAACAAAACTGAACTTCCGGTAACTACGGGTTCTGGCGGTCAAACGAAGTTCAATCGAACTCGTTTGCAACTACCTAAATGTCACTGGTTAGATGCTGCAAGTGTCGGCAAAGTCGAAGAATTAAAGGTGCTGACTTCTCAACCACTGCTAATCAAGGCGACGGGACATGGCAGCAGACAGATGTGTGGCACGGATAAGTTTGGCTTTCCAATTCGCCATAAATCAAGAAAGCAAATCCATTTCGGTTTTCAAACTGGTGATATTATCAGCGCGACAGTCACCGCAGGAAAGAAAGTCGGCTCCTATGTGGGACGAGCTCTGTGCCGTGCATCCGGCTCGTTTGATATCGCCACCACGATGGGAAGAGTGGCAGGGATTAGCCATAAATATTGCAAACCCATTCACAAAAAAGATGGTTATTCGTATGGATTTTGAAGAGAGGCGACTGAAGTCGCAGCCGCTTTCCTCCCCATGTCTAAAGCCAGGGGCTTCTCGCTCGTTTTTTGGTGAATAATATGGAACTAAAGCTCTGAAAATACTACACTGGCTGTGGGGGGCAACATACCGGATACCTTGGGAATACCAAGGGCTTTGCTTTCGTCAGCCCAGAAAAGTCCAAACACGCAGGCCCTGCGATCGCCAATGTTAAACAACCTACGTCTCAAACCTCTCCTGGCTAGTTGCCTATTAGCACCGTGAGGAGGGCGACGCCATGCAACTCCGAAAAAAAACACTATTAATCATCGGTGCAGCGCTGATCAGCCTGATTCTGGTTCTCTATGCCACTGCATCAACTATTTTGCTGCATGATTTTCACAACCTGGAGGCACAGTACGTCCGCCAGGATGTCGCACGGGCTTTGGACGCATTAGATGATGACTTGTCGAATTTAGACACCAGCGCCCAAGATTACGCCGATTGGGACGATACTTACTCTTTCGTCGAAACACGGAACGAAAATTTTGTCAAGTCAAATTTCGTCGATTCGACATTTATTTACTTGAGACTAAACTTATTGGTGCTGCTTGACTCCAACGGTAAGACAATCTTCAGCAAAGGTTTCGACCTTAAATCCCAAACCGAAATCCCGATTCCCGAAAGCTTCAAACAGCACTTGACCGAGGCACTAATAGACTCATCGACAGTCGAGGGCGATCGCCCCGTCGCCAAAACAGGCGTCCTCACCCTGCCAGAAGCCAGACTGCTGATTGCCGCCAAGCCCATCTTGAACAGCAACTCCCAAGGCCCGTCGCGGGGGACGCTGATCTTGGGACGCTACCTAGACAGCAGCGAAATCGGTTTGCTTTCAGAACTGACTCACCTGTCAGTGGATTTTAGATTGCCGAGTTTAGATTTTAAAGTGGGAGCCGCGAACTACTCCGGGCACAGCGCCAAGGCGATGGCTCGATCGAGGCAGGAGTTGGAAAATGTCAAACTCAAAATTTCCAACCTCAAATCAGCAGAAATTTTAGTCGAGCCACTCAGCGACACCTTAGTCGCAGGATACGCCCTGATTCGCGACATCCACGGCAACCTAGCGCTGCTGCTGCGAGTAGAGACAGATCGCATCATCTACGGCCAAGGTCAGGCTACCTTGGAGCTGTTTACCTTATCAATACTGGCAGTAGGTTTAATATTTAGCGCCATCACCCTGCTGTTGCTAGAAAAATTAGTTTTGGCGAGATTGGCTTCCTTGAGCACCAGCGTCAGCAACATCGCAGCCAACGGCGACCCAAGCTTGCGCGTTGATATTGCCGGAGAAGATGAACTCGCAAGCTTGGCCGACGCCATCAACCGAATGCTAGAAGCATTGGGCAATTCTCAAGTCGAACGTAATGAAAGCGAAGACCGCTATCGGTTGATGGCCGAAAACTCAACCGACATGATCACCAGACACGACCCCAAAGGCGTGTTTGTTTACGTCTCGCCCGCCAGCAGGGCTTTGCTGGGATACGAACCTTCGGAACTCATCGGCCGCGTCCCCAAGGATTATTTTCACCCCGACGATTTAGAAACCATTGCCAAAGCCCACTGGAAAGTCCTGGCCCTCCCAGTTACTTACACCGTCAGCTACCGCATCCGCCGCAAAGACGGCAAATACATTTGGTTTGAAACCACCGGCCGCACGATCAGCGATCCCCAAACAGGCGAAGTCCAAGAAATTATCGGCATTTCCCGCGACATCAGCGTGCGGAAGCAAACTGAACAAGAACTTCGAGAAAGCGAAGCTGCAATCAAAGCTTTGTACCAAGTGACTTCGGCTCCCCGTACAGACCCGCTCAACCACCTCTCTACCTTTGATTTGCGCCTCCAAGAACTGCTGGCAATGGGATGTCGGCATTTAGGCCTGTCTGTGGGAATTTTGTCCTGCATTCAAGGCGACAACTATCAAATAATGGCTGTTGAGTGTCCCGACGGGTCGATCGTCAAAGACCAAATCTACGATCTGGAAAAAACTTTCTGCGTCGCTACGTCAATGGCAAAAGAACCGATCTACTTTGAGTCGGTGAGATTTTCGGGTTTTTCCTTTAACACGCACGATCGAGCCTTCCCCATTGAAGCTTACATGGGCATTCCCGTCACGGTGGGAGGCAAAGTTTACGGCACTCTGTGCTTCTTTTCTCCGACTCCTGTGACAGAACCGTTTCGAGCTGTAGACAGAGAGTTGATGAAACTGATGGCTCAGTGGGTGGGAAGCGAACTCGAACGCCAGCAAACCGACGTAGATTTGGCAAAAGCTCGCGATCAAGCACTGGCGGCTACTAGAGCCAAAAGCGAATTTTTAGCCACCATGAGCCACGAAATTCGCACTCCGATGAATGGAGTCATCGGCATGACTGGTTTGCTGCTGGATACCCCCTTAACTCGCGAACAGCGCGATTTTGTAGAAACTATCCGCAGCAGTGGCGATGCCTTGCTGACTCTGATCAACGATATTCTAGATTTCTCGAAAATTGAATCGGGCAAATTGGACTTGGAGGAACATCCGTTTGACCTCCGCACTTGCATAGAGGAATCTCTAGACTTGGTAGCTGCTAAGGCGGCAGAAAAAAAACTGGAAGTGGGTTACTTGATCGATCGTACAGTACCCGCAACGGCGATCGGCGATAGCACCCGCTTGAGGCAAATTTTAATCAACTTGCTCAGTAATGCGGTTAAATTTACCGACGCTGGAGAAGTGGTGGTTTCGGTGACTGCCAAAAAGATTTCAGTGCCGGCGGCTAACGCTAAAGAACCGCCATTAATTGCTGGCGAACCGGTAGCAATTAACCCAGCATACGAAATACATTTTGCGGTCAAAGATACCGGTATCGGCATTCCGAGCGATCGCATGGATCGGCTATTTAAATCTTTCAGCCAGGTGGATTCTTCAACGAGCCGGCAGTACGGCGGTACCGGATTGGGTTTGGCAATTAGCAAGCGTTTGGCCGAAATGATGGGCGGTCGGATGTGGGTGGAAAGTATGGGTAGTGTCGCGGGCAATCCTCCGGCTCATTTTAGATCGTCGGCAGTTTTTGATTTGGGATGGGCAGAATCTTGCGAAATTGCCGAAAAATATGGCTATGCCAAATCTGTACTCAGCAACCAGCCGATCGCCCAAAATACGAAATCCGTTGGCTCTACTTTTTATTTTAGTACGATCGTTTCTGGCTGCAAGAATTCCTTACCACTTAACTTGAGCAATTCTCAACCTGAATTAGCTGGGAAGCGAGTCTTAATTGTCGATGACAATGCTACCAACCGCAGAATTTTGACTCTCCAAGCTCAGTCTTGGGGAATGGTGGCTAGGGCTTCAGCTTCGGCTCGTTTGGCTTTAGATTGGCTGGCTGCTAAAGAAATGTTTGACTTGGCAGTTTTGGATATGCAAATGCCGGAAATGGACGGGTTGGCTTTAGCGGCGCAAATTCGCCGGTATCCTGATTGCGAAAAGTTGCCGTTAGTGATGCTAACTTCGATCGGCAGGCAAGAAATTAATTCCCCTTCTATGGAGATGGATTTTGCTGCTTTTTTAAATAAACCCATCAAACAATCTCAGCTTTACAATGTTTTAATCAATATTTTTGGAGAACAGACACCGGAATTTAAAGGGCAGCGCACTAGCGGGCCTTTCTTGCAAACCATACCCGTGCTGGCCGAGAACTTACCGCTGCGGATTCTGTTGGCTGACGATCATTTGGTGAATCAGAAGGTGGCTTTGCAAATTTTACAGCGGATGGGGTATCGCGCGGATGTGGCGGGAAACGGTATCGAAGTGCTCGAAGCTTTGCGCCGCCAGCCTTATGATGTGGTGCTGATGGATGTGCAAATGCCGGAAATGGACGGACTGGAAACTACCCGCCGCATCCGCGAGCAATTTTCAGCAGATTTAACTTTAGAAAATCTCACGGGAGAATCAGAACTTTCCGCAACTGATGAGCAATCTAATAATCGAAAATCGAAAATCGAAAATCCCCCATTGACTGACGAGGAATCTAACAATCGAGAATCGCAAATCGAAAATCAAAAATCGACTGATGAATCTAACAATCGAGAATCGCAAATAGAAAATAGAAAATCGACTGATGAATCTAACAATCGAGAATCGCAAATAGAAAATCAAAAATCGACTAAGGAATCTAACAATCGAGAATCGCAAATAGAAAATAGAAAATCGACTAAGGAATCTAACAATCGAGAATCGCAAATAGAAAATAGAAAATCGACTGATGAATCTAACAATCGAAAATCGCAAATAGAAAATAGAAAATCGACTGATGAATCTAACAATCGAAAATCGAAAATCGAAAATCGAAAATCGACAAGGCCTTGGATTGTGGCGATGACGGCAAATGCGATGCAGGGCGATCGCGAAGAGTGTATGGCTGCGGGGATGGACGACTATTTGAGCAAGCCGATCGCCATCGATCAGTTGGTGCGAGCTTTGATGGCGTGTAAATCTCGATCGAACTCCGCATTCGATCGTCTGCAGCCGATCGTTTGCTTGGATGCCCCGGCGGAACAGATCGAAGGAACGAGTGAATTACAAGTGCGATCGAATGTGGCTGTTGCGGGAAATCCACAACAGACAATTCCCAATTCGCCGGCAGTCGTCGAGTGGGGTGCATCAAATCTCGATCGGGCTTTGTCAGAGGGGCACGAGTCCCTGAGTGCCAAGATTATAGAGGGATTGCGAGAAGTGGAAGCTTTAGACGAGGCGATCGAGATTTACCTCGAAACAGCTCCCGAACTGCTGCGAGGCATCTCTATGGCTCTGTGCAACGCCGATCCGCTGGCTTTGCGGCGATCGGCTCACTCTTTAAAGTCGATTAGCGGTACTCTCGGTGCTTTTCGCTTGTTTGAGCTGTGCGAGGAACTCGAAATCATGGGCCGCATGGGAACAAATGCTAACCAGTCTTTACCCGATCCGGCCTGCGCGCTTTTAGAAGAGGTTGAAGCGGAGTATCAAAGAGTCGAAACGGCGTTGAAAATAGAAAGACTCTACAGCGATACAATCACAGAATAATTAACAAGTGATAACTAACTCTTTGAAGCGAAACAGATATCATGGATAACAATCTAGTTGCTAAGACAGTATTTTTTTCAGTATTAGTACCTGGTGCTTTGTACATTGCTTACGCCGCGAAAGTAGCCCTCAATCTCAACCTTGATATATTCGGTGCAGGTCACACCCCTGCTAAATTAGAAGAAATATCCGGTGGAATCATTAAGTGTAAGTGGTTCCCTAATTCCCACCACTGCCCCGGAAATAATCGTGTTAAATAATCACGGACGCATCAAAACCCAATAAACCAGGCTTTTCGGCGGGGGTGCATCTCAATTTTGTAAAAGCGAACCATTCCGGCAGATAATTTATTAGCGATTACCATAGATTTACTGCCGGAATGCTTCGCCCCTACGAATATATTTGCAAAAATGAAATGCACCCTGGCGGGCTTTGAGCCTGATTAAACTTCTCCAATTTCAGGTGCAATTTCTGGATCTACTTCTTCAAAATTCACTTTATTATAGATATCTGCCACAGCAATTTCAAAGGATAGTGAAGCAAGCGCGATCGTCTCATCCAATTCATTGTACTCAGCAAACGACCATCGCTTATCATCCGTCTTAGAAAAATGTTCGATATATCTCCGATTTTGGTCGAGCAATAAGTATTCTTCAAGAGTGGGAATTGTGCGGTATCCCTCAAACTTTTTGCTGCGATCGTATCCTTTAGTTGAAGCTGACAAAACCTCAATAATTACTCTGGAATTGGTAATCGTATCGGTGCGGTTATTATAATACTCCGGCTTCCCACATACTACCATCACATCGGGATAAGTATAGATGCGCTTCTTGGGTATCCACAAGCGGACATCGCTCATGAAAACTCGATAGTCTAGTTTTTTGAATGCAAAATTTAGTTCGGTACTGAAGTTGAGCGCTATTTGATTGTGATTTGTAGAGCCACCGGCCATAGGAAATATTTCACCGTCAATGTATTCGCTTTTGTAGTCCGCAGCTTCTTCTAGTGCTAGATATTCCTCGATCGAGTAGTATCGTTGTTCAGTAAGTTGCATAGTTCTATTAGAGAGCATTTAACTGAGGCTTTTGTTTAGTGTAACATTTTTGGGTAAGCTTTTTAAGGTTGAGTTTGTGTAGGGGTTTTTGAGATTGTTGGTTTGTGGTATGAATTGTTGGTAAACTCGTCCGCACACAGCCGATCGCCTAGATTGATCTGATATGCGATTGCATCCCAAAAATAGACCTCTTGCAAAAATGCTTTTCATCAATTGATGGGACGGGCTCTGGGGCTCATCCCACAAGAAAAAATAACTCTTGTGGGATGGGCCCCAGAGCCCGTCCTAATTATTTTTGCAAGAGGTCTAATGTAGATTTGGATTTGCCGCCCAAGTGGGGGCGGGTTTTCGAGATTTTTGGTCTGAGGCGATTATGGTTGGTGAACCCGCCCCTACGGTAATTTGGGGAAACACGCTTACTTTCGAGTTACCACAACCCAATCGTCCGCTGTTTTGACAACCTCAGCATTCTGCAAACCTAAATGTTTTAAAACAGGTTTTTCTAACAGAAAATAAGGTTGAGGAAGAGTTTGCCATTTCTGTTTGAGCGTAGGTGCGTCGGCAACAATAACTTGGCGTTGACTGTAAAAATTCAGCGATGGACGGCCCAAGCGGTGAGAAGTAAACACTTGTTGACCCGCCGGAGTTCCTGTGCGGACAATTTCGGCGATCGGCTTAACCGGATAATCCTCCGCCAATTCCCAAACCCAGTTATCTGAAGCCACCAATACCAACAGCGTCAGGTAAGTTCCCCAAATTAAAACTAATATAAACTGTCGGTCTTTGCGGTGCAGCAACACGGCCGCCATTGTCATTGTCAAAGCTACAAACATCAGCATTAACTGCAAATCTCGCTCTGGAGGCGCAATTTGTCCCCCGATCCATACCCAGCCACTGAAGTACACGCAACCGACGACAGCAACTATAGCCAGCACTGCCAAAATCGCGGGATGAGGCAGCAAAGAAATAGCATCAAAACGTTCTTCTGCTTCCTCTTTGACGGGTTCTGGCGGCAGCCACAGTTGCTCCCAAACTTCAGCGAGATAACTGCCAACAGCAAGAGCAAAAGCTGGATAAATTGGCAAAACATACCACGGCAATTTAGTAGTCATCACAGAAATAGCCAGCAGATATACTCCTGTCCAAACCAATACTAATTTTGGCCCGGCAAAATTGCGATTTTCCCAACTCAGGCGCAGCCCTTGTAGCCAAAATAACTGCCACGGCCAAGCTAATTTTAAAATTTCTAAAAGATAATACCAAGGCGGGCCTCTGTGACTGCTTACAGGTTCCGAAATGCGCCGGAAAGATTCGTTAATTAAATTAGTGTGGATGAAATATTGGCCGTAGTGCAGCCATTGGGCAAAATACCAAGCAGCTACTGGCAATGTTCCGATCGCCAATCCGCCCCAAAGATACCCAGAAGTGAGGAGTCGCGGGGTATCCCAAACCAAAAAAATACAGCCAACAGCACCCAGCAGCAGCCCCAACATGACGCCCTTAGTCAGGCAAATGAGTCCGAACCCAATCCCCGCGCCCAAAGCGTAGCGCAAGTCGCGGCGCGATCGTAGCAAACACCACATCGCCCCCAGCAAAAAACACAAAACTGCTCCATCCAACATCGCCAAACGTCCATGCCGCACCACCGGTAACAGCGTCAGATACACGAGGGCAGAAAAAATGGCGATCGAGCGTCTAGGAAACAACTCCCTGCCAATGGCGTAAAGCAAGGGCACTGAAGCCGCCGTCAGCATCGCCGGTACCAACCTCGCCGTCAATTCGCTGACACCGCCGACGGCAAAACAGAGCCCGATTAGCCAGTGTACCAGCGGCGGTTTGTTGAAATAAGGCATAGAGTCGATCGTCGGATACAGCCAATTTAAGTTGCCGCGCCAAATTTCGCGACTTACCTGCGCTGCAATGCCTTCATCCCAATCCCGCAAAGCCACGCCGCCCAGATTCAGCCCGAAAATCAGCACTGCAGCCAACAGAAAAGCCAGCATCCACACTTTGTCTGTAAAGCTGTCATTCCAGCGATTTTTCGGTTTGCGGCCAAGGAATGGAAAGATTTCTGACATAAGTTAAGAGAGTTTTGAGCGTCCCAAACTGAGGGTAAACTTAGACAGCAGTTATTTGCGACTAGGAAAATACCATGAACTTGCCTGTAATTATAGATATTATCATTGGCTTAGTATTTATCTACCTGACTTTAAGCTTGCTAGCTTCGGAAATTCAGGAACTGATTGCTACTGTTTGGCAGTGGCGGGCGGAACATTTAAAGAAGTCGATCGAAGTGCTGATTTCTGGCGGCAGCGAAGGTGCGAAAGATCCCCTGCAATTTAAGCGAGTCGGACAGTTAGCCCATGCGATTTACGCCAATCCGATTATCAAAGATTTGAATCAGGGAGCGAAAGGGCTGTTATCAGAGGGATTCCGCTCTGTTACGCACCGCCTGGGGGATTTGTACCACGGAATTACGGGTACTAAAAATGTTTTCGGCAATAAATCCAGTGGGCCTTCTTATATTCCAGCCGAGTGTTTTTCGGCTAGCCTTTTGGAGACTTTAAAGGTTTCTAGTTTGCTCAGCTCTATCTCTAAAACCAGATTGGAAAGATTTAAAGATTTACAGTTGGCACAAATTCAACAGATTGGAGAAAATCTGAGTTTGCCGGATGCTACTAAACCGATTATTGAGCAAGAATTTAGGTGGCTGACTGCGGAGTTCAATCGAGTTGTTGAAGATTATCAAAACAATTTAGCAAGTTTGAACAACAGCTTAGATCGAATGTCGGAAAAGCTAGGATTTTATATTAAGGATTCTCAGGTTTATCTACCAGAAACCGAGCAGGGAGGGAGAGACTTTCAGAGGCAGATGGCATTTGTCAAGGCTCGTTTTGACAGCAGAATTGAGCGGGTGGCGCTGCTGGGGCAACTGCAACCTAGTTTCAGCAATCTGTTAAATAGTGTTAAAAAAAGTCAAGAGTCGGTAGCAGAAATTATGGAGCTAAAAGAGGAGAGTCCGATTTATCAACAAATTCAAGAAACCTTGGACAGTATGCCAGAATCTTTGAAACGCAGCCTTTATATTTTAGCGCAGCGCGCTGAAAAAAGTGGCGGAAATACTCAAGAGCAGTTGCAGCGGTTTCAGAAAGAAATTGAAATTTGGTTTGACCAATCGATGGAGCGTGCTTCTGGTGTTTACAAGCGGAATGCTAGAGGGGTGGCGATTTTGCTCGGAACTGCGATCGCGGTTGCTGCTAATGCTGATACCATTCATATTATTAATCGGTTGTCGAAGGATTCGATGTTGCGATCGACTGTTAATTTGTACGCTGAGCAGTTGGTGGGAAACAATGCTGAGACTAAATTAGATAATTTAACAAGTCTGAGAAAAGTTCAAAAGGATGTAGATATAGCTTTGGATGAGGTAGCTCTGCCTTTTGGATGGAGCGAACAGAACAGTTTAGAACGTGATAAGCAGAAGAATTTATTGTGGCCGGCTTTGATTACAAAATTGTTTGGTTGGATATTGAGTGGGGTAGCTATTTCTATGGGGGCTGGTTTTTGGTTTGAGGCGCTCAACAAGATTATTAATATTCGCAATGCAGGGAAAAAACCGCCATCTTCCACAGAATCTTGAGGGGTGCTGTTGCGAGGCCAATCTACTAAGTGTCATACCCTTTTAAATTTTAGATTTTAGATGGCCGAATGACTGAAGACTATCGAGCTTTGAAGCACGGGCTTATATCATATCCGGTCGTGGGACCGCGATTGTAGGGGCGGGTTCACGAACAATACCTGCCAATAATTGACAATCTCAAAAACCCGCCCCGACCAGGATATTATGGTTAATTGCTCGGAGATGATATTACAGTTGGATTCTTTTGTGAAAGTGGGATCGCGGATAGGATACCGGATCGATCGGTAATGGCGCGTTTGCCGGAACTAAGGGAAAACACGCAGAATATAAATTCCGTGCGATCGCGGATGGCAGTGCAGCAGAAATAGGGCAAACTGATAGATAGGTTACATAAGAATGGGCGAAATAAACAAGGTCGCTGGCAGTTTCAGAAGCTCTGACTCCAAGGCTGTATCTACCGCTAAACTCACTTTTGGAGGACGGAATATGTTGACTTCTTTAAGGGAAACGACTCCCGCCTCGGAAGACGCAAATCCCCCATCCAAAAGCTTTGTAGTCAAGGAGTCCAGCATCAATGAAGGTGGATATTTTGTTGCCAGAATATTGGCTGGGGAATCTTACTGCATCGATAAATTTACCTGGAAACTTCAAAAATCTGCCTCTATCCTTAGAGAGATTGACAAAGTTGGCTCGACTTATGACTGTCCCTCGAACCAACTGCAATTAGGCTTTGTTATCCTCAGTTCAGATTACCTCGAACCATACAAAAGTCAATTGCCAAAATCGCATAATTCTCTGACTCAAAACAGCGGACTTGGTTCGTGTTATGCCGATCGAGATAGTGATACATTCAGCAACGGCGGTGG
This sequence comes from Microcoleus sp. Z1_B2, assembly GCF_036700325.1. Taxonomy (NCBI): domain Bacteria; kingdom Bacillati; phylum Cyanobacteriota; class Cyanophyceae; order Oscillatoriales; family Microcoleaceae; genus Microcoleus; species Microcoleus sp. Z1_B2. Next base: position 29,739 of record NZ_JAUBOQ010000051.1, on the reverse strand, counting down.
GCGCGATAAGCCAATTGATTTACCGTGAGGGGTTCCACTTAATCTTAGATTGTTTTGACTGTTAGTAAATGCGACCAAACGTCCTGGGAATCAGTATTTAGGTGTACCGCAAACCTAGCAAAGTCAAAGCATATAGAATTGTTCAAAATCTACATAATTCAGTTTTCCATTGGATGAAATACAGCTAGGGAAACTCTAGTGCATTGTGCCTCTACGTAAAATCTCACACTCAAATAAAAACTACTAAATATAAGAGGAGTTATTCGGGGGTGAATTACCTCCACTATTTCCGCATCCCTCAACTCAGCCTACTATTAGCAAAATAAGGTCAATCGATTTTAGATTTTAGATTTTAGATTTTAGATTGACTTGCGCGAGATAAATGCTCTTTCTTGAGGATTTTCGATTTTCGATTTTGGATTGATTCCACGGATAAATTCGGGGGCTTGATACCACCTTTGAAATTCGTGGTCAAAAAAAAATTGGATAATAGAACCTAGATTTATTTCAATATTCCCGATTAATATTGCGATCTATTCCCATAGATAGAGGCTCATATTTCCATTTTGGTTAAAAGTAAAAATGCAAATGCCGAGCAAAATAAATCAACAAAAATATTTTTAAAAAGGCATCATCTATCAATTGGGTGTTAAGATATAATGAAATAAGCCTGATGAGATAACTCCGGGGTGTATCTACTAATAATGCCCTTAATGGAGTCTCCAATATGAGTTCTACATTCGCTCAAGTTAACTCACAATCTGCTTTTGAAGAACGGCCAGTGCGCTCCTTAGTCTTCATTGACGCCGGCGTGAAAGATTACGAGTCAATTACAGCAGGAGTGCTGCCCGGACAGCAGGTAGTAATACTCGATCGCACCAAAAACGGCATCGAACAAATCACATCCGAGATGGAAAAATACGCCTCTACTAAGGGGGCGATAGACTCGGTTCACATTATTTCTCACGGCAGTTCAGGCAGCCTACAATTAGGCAATACCGCTCTGGGTTCAGATAACATAGAGCAATACAAAAGCCAGTTGGAAAAGTGGCAAACTTCACTAGCCCCAGAAGCAGACATCATGCTGTACGGCTGCGATGTAGCAGGCGGTACAGGTGTTAATTTCGTCGATCGATTCAGTCAATTAACCGGAGCTGACGTTGCGGCCTCTACCAACATAACTGGCAGCAACGGCGACTGGAATTTAGAATTTGCTAAGGGTCAGATTGAATCTCCCTTAGCCTTGGGGCCAGAGGCTATGGCAAGTTACCAAGGTGATTTAGCTACGATCGTAGTAGCCAACAATAGCGATAGCGGGCCGGGTTCATTAAGGGCTGCGATCGCCACCGCTGTTGCCGGCGATATCATTACCTTCGCTCCAGGTTTAGCCAACCAAACCATTACCCTCACCAGCGGTCAACTCGATATTCCCGTTGGCAAAAACATCACCATTGACGGCGCCGCCGCACCCGGTTTAACCATCAGTGGCAACAACGCATCCCGCGCCTTTTTTGTCAATGCCAACGTTGCGACTGCTACGAATTTTACAGTCAAAAACCTCGCTATTATCAACGGTAAAACGGTGGATAATGGTGGGGCGATCGGTACACAAGACGAAGTAACGATGACCGTAGAAAACGTTCAGTTTACCAACAACGTGGCTGATAAAGGCGGCGGTGCAATCTTCAGCGGCTGGAACAACACCCTGACCGTTACCGACAGTAAATTCACCGGAAATAAAGCCACTGCAACCAACGATGAACGTGGCGCTGGCGGTATTGCTTTTGCAAGTAATAAAAACCTCACCGTTGTTAACAGCGACTTCACCAACAACTTAGGAATTAATGGTGGGGCAATTAACAGCCTAAACGGCAAGTTAACAGTTGAAAACTCGCGATTCATCGGCAACGATACCACCTCCGGCCAGTTCGCCCCAAACGATCCCAACGGCAATTCTTTTTTAAGGGGTTTCGGCGGGGCAATTTACACAGACCGCGCCAGTTCTACTGACGAGCCTTCCGGCACAATTAAAATCAGCAAAAGCGTATTCCAAAACAACAAAGGGCGAGGCGAAGGCGGAGCAGCTTATCTGTTTACCGGCACCCAAGATAGCGTAAGTATTGCAGACAGCACCTTCCAAAATAACGAAATTCTGGCGCTACCCAACGGTGGAAATGATGGAAACGGTGGTGGGGTAACGATTTTGAGCGACAGCACCAACCAGGGATTGACCATTGCCAACACCACCTTTGCGGGCAACAAAGCCAATAATCAAGGTGGCGGGCTGTGGATGCGAAATGTCCCTACTACGATTACTAACAGTACGTTTTCTGGCAACTCCACGGCCTTTGCTGCTGGTGATTTCAACAAACTCGGCGGTGCAATGACTCTTGGTGCACCCACAACCATTCTCAACACGACGATCGCCGATAATTCTGCAGGCTGGGTTGGTGGAGGTATCTTCGCCAATGCCAATAATGTCACCCTCAAAAACACTATTCTTTCCAACAATACAGCGGCTAACGGAGGAAACCCTTGGGGCATTCAGCAACACGTCACCGCCCAATATAGCGATCGAGGAGGGAATTTTCAGTGGCCGGCCAAAAACCCCAATGACGGAAGCGATGTCAATGCGACGGCAAGTGTGACGATCGCAGACCCCTTACTTGGCCCTTTGCAAAACATCAACGGCGCTTTAGTCAGGCCGCTGCTGACAGGAAGTCCGGCAATTGATAAAGGGATTGCCACCGACGCACCTGCTACGGATCAGCGAGGCCTGACTCGCCCTCAAGATGGCGACAGCATTCCAGGTGCGATCGTGGACAGCGGCTCTTTTGAATTGGGAGGTAGTGTCGTCCCAGTGCCCACACCGACTCCGGCGCCAACTCCCACACCGGAACCGACTCCAACTCCCACACCGACTCCGGCGCCAACTCCCACACCGGAACCGACTCCAACTCCCACACCGGAACCGACTCCAACTCCCACACCGACTCCGGCGCCAACTCCGACGCCCGCGCCGACTCCGACTGAGACTCCGACACCCACACCGACTCCGGCGCCCACACCGACTCCGGCGCCTACTCCGACGCCCGAACCGACTCCAACTCCCACACCGGAACCGACTCCGACTCCCACACCGGAACCGGCACCAACTCCCACACCGGAACCGGCGCCTACTCCGACGCCCGAACCGACTCCGCCGCCGACACCAACTCCCGCACCGACACCAACTCCGGCCTCGGATGGTTCCCTGCTCGATAGCCTCAACGCCCCGCAACTCGACTCTGCCACCATCACCCCCAACCCCGTCCAACAAACAATCAACGGCGGTAACGATGCCGATTTCATCATGGGCGGTGGCATCAACGAGTCGATTAACGGACAAGTCGGCAACGATATTCTTTACGGTATGGGCGGCAATGACAACATTGACGGCGGTGCAGATAACGACTCAATCTTCGGCAATGGAGGCAGCGATTTCATCTCTGGCGACGCTGGCAACGATACCATCTACGCTGGCAAAGATAATGACACTGTGGTTGGTGGTGAGGGCGACGACTTGTTGAGGGGAGATTTAGGCAATGATACAGTTGCCGGGGGCTTTGGCAACGACAGCATTTTCGGCGGTAAAGATGACGATATCTTACTCGGTGAAGATGGAGACGACTACATTTTAGGCAACTTGGGAAATGACACACTTAATGCTGGAAATGGCAACGATATTGCCTTTGGCAATGAAGGTGCAGACCTGATTTTTGGCTTATTGGGAAATGACACGCTTTACGGCGGCAAAGAAAACGACAGTCTCAATGGCGGTGAGGGCAACGACTTGCTGTTGGGCGGCAATGAAAACGATGTGCTGTTCGGCGACATCGGTAACGATACCCTGTACGGCGGCAAAGCTAATGATATTCTCAGCGGCGGTGCTGGGGAGGATTTCCTCAGCGGCGATGTTGGGGACGATACATTGACTGGTGGTTCGGGAAATGATGTGTTTTTCCTCAATCAAAGTTTGGGTAGCGACATCATTACTGATTTCCGCAAGGGAGAGGATTTAATTGGGTTGAGTTCTGGTTTGAGTTTTAATCAACTCAGTATTACTTCCAGCAACAATCAAACTTTGATTACTGTGACGGACACCAATCAATTGTTGGCGAAGCTTAACAATATTACCCCCGGTATTCTCACCGCTAGCGATTTCACTCAGGTAACAATCTAACTGGCTGGGGTAGGGTGCGCCATCAGCAGCCCGCCCCTACGCAGGGCTGTTTCATTCTCTTGTAGGGGCAGCCCCCCGTGGCTGCCCCAATCTCTGAAACATGAGCAAATCGTGGATGGGGAGGGTAGGCACGGGGAGTAGGGGTAGCACTACAAGAGTCAAAATCATCGTTTTCTTGAGAATGAAACAGCCCTGCGCCCCTACGGGGGCTACGCCAACGAAGAGGAGCGATCGATCTGATTCTTTTCAAGTGCGATCGGTAATAAATCTTGTTTATTGCCGATCGCCCACACCTAGAATGAGACACACCCGTCTATTGCAATCCTGAGCTGGCTAACCATAAGTAGCGGCCGAATAAAGCCTGCTTTCTCAACCAATAATTTTTAGATTTGTGGGAACTTTTTTACAGATAGGAAAAAAGTTAAATTAATCAAAATTTTAGGGAATTTTCCTGGTTTTATCTAATGTGAATGTATCAGGTACTAGCTAGAGCAATTCTCAGGAACTCAGAACCACATAAAATATTTTCTGAGTTTTACCTGACTAATGCTTCCCAATGGTTTGATGCACTACGTATCTGGCTAATGGTGTGCATAGCAAATCTACCTATAGAGGTTCCAGTGCCGGACTATTTACATTACATCCTCTGCATTTAATTGCTAAAAAAAACCGCAATTTTTACACAGCAAAAGCTGATTAGGTAGAAAAGTATCGGGTTTCACTTAAGGATAAGATTCAAGTTTTTCCCTGAATTTTAATATCCCCGATGGATTACCGAGGTTTTAATTCTGCCTACTGCCTTCTGCATCTCTAGCCTTCTGCTTTCAAGGTGAATCTACCAGCAAATAGTAAACATTCTCATGGGTATGCCAAATGAGTTCAACTTTTGCCACCAACATGGATTCACAATCTGTTCTCCACAATGCTGGTTCTAAATCTATTGTCTTCATTGATTCCGACTTAGATGACTATCAAACTCTTGCCGGTGGCGTGCTTCCCGGTGCAGAGATTATCATTTTAGATAAAAATGGTAACGGAGTCGAGCAAATTACTGCGAAACTGCAAACAATTTCGGCTGCGGGGGAAACTGTAGACCAAGTTCACATTATTTCTCACGGCAATTCTGGTAGCTTGCAGCTAGGTTCTGCAACGCTGAATTCGGATAATTTATCACAATATGAAAGCCAGTTGCAAGGGTGGCGAAATGCGCTAAGCGAGAAAGCAGATATTGTGCTTTACGGTTGCGATGTTGCTGCGGGTTCGGGAAGCGATTTTGTCGATCGCCTGGGCGAGTTAACCGGGGCTGATATTGCTGCATCTAGCGATCGCACTGGCCACGGTGGTAACTGGAATTTGGAGTTTGCCAAGGGTGACATTGAAGCACCGCTAGCCTTGACTCCAGAGGCAATGGCGGATTATCAAGGGACTTTAGCAACTATTACCGTTACCAACAATAATGATAGCGGGCCGGGTTCATTGAGAGATGCGATCGCCTCCGCAGCAGCCGGCGATACCATTCAATTTGCCTCCACTCTTGCGGGCCAAACAATTACCCTAACGAATGGTCAACTTGTTATCAACAAAAACTTGACAATTGACGCCGTTGGTGCAGCCAATTTAACCATCAGTGGCAACAATGCTTCGCGGGTCATTCTCACAGAAGGTGCAACAAATGTTACTCTAAAAAACCTGATTATTGCCAACGGCCGAGTTTCTGGTACTGACCCAAATAATCAGACAACTAGCGCCGGTGGTGGCATTCAAACAGGAGGTAGCAGCACTTTAACTTTAGAAAATTGCCAAGTCAATAATAATGTGGCGGGTTTTGGTGGCGGCATTTACACGGGTTTTCGCAGCACGACGACTGTCATTAACAGCAAGTTTAGCGACAATGATGGTTCACTAGCTAACAATACCGAACGTGGTGGCGGCGCGATCGCCACTAAAAGCGGCGGTGTTCTGACTATCAGAGATAGCGAATTTACCAACAACAAAGGCAGCTACGGCGGTGCGGTTAATAACCTGTTGGGCAGCATGACGATCGAAAACTCTAAATTCACAGGGAACCGCACAGATAAAGGCGTTGGCGGGGCAGTTTACGTCGATGGCGCTAATGCTTCGGGACCGAATGCAACCCCCGGCCCAGTTGCCGGAACTATTGCTATCCGCAACAGCCTTTTTGATGGCAATATCGGAGCGAGAGAAGGAGGCGCAGCCTTTTTGTTTGGTTATTTGCAAGATAAAGTGGTCTTGGAAAATAGCACTTTTATTAACAATAAAGCTGTCAAGGATCTAGCAGGAGTTGGAGGTTCGGGAGGTGCAATTCGTCACGGAAATACCGAACTTACGGTAACAAACTCCACTTTTGCTAATAACCAAGCTGAAGATAATGGTGGCGGTTTGTGGTCAGGAGAGAATGGCAATATCAGCATTGTCAACAGTACATTTTCCGGCAACAGCGCGGATAAGCAGGGCGGAGGAATGCTTGTCGCTAACAGAGATTCCTTTTCGACTAACATCGTCAATTCGACTTTTGCTCAAAATACCGCTGAATTTTCGGGAGGTATTGCTACTTTCAACGACCCTGTGAAATCGCCAATTACTGTCAAGAATTCTATTTTTGATAGGAATACGGCAAGTAATCCTTTTAAAACGAGGCAGCACACTGGACGGCAGCTAATCGATGGGGGAAACAATATTCAATTTCCCGCTAAACTGACCGTGGGAGATCCTAATGATAGTAATGTTACGGCAAATGTGACGATCGCCGACCCCTTACTGGGCCCTTTGGAAAATATTAACGGCGCTTTCGTGCGACCACTGCTAACAGGAAGTCCGGCAATTGATACTGGTACTGGTGTGGGCGCGCCAGCGACAGATCAGCGCGGTGTGAGTCGCCCGGCTGATGGTGATAATAACGGAAGTGCGATCGTTGATATTGGCGCTTATGAATTGAACCCTACAGTCACGCCGACTCCAACTCCGACGCCCACTCCAACTGAGACTCCGACTCCGACACCGGAACCGACTCCCACGCCCACACCGGAACCGACTCCCACACCGGAACCGACTCCGACTCCCACACCGGAACCGACTCCGACTCCGACACCGGAACCGACTCCCACTCCGACACCGGAACCGACTCCCACGCCCACACCGGAACCGACTCCCACTCCGACACCGGAACCGACTCCCACGCCCACACCGGAACCGACTCCCACGCCCACACCGGAACCGACTCCCACGCCCACTCCAACTCCAGCTTCGGATGATTGCCTACTCGATAGCCTCAACGCCCCGCAACTAGATCCTGCTACCATCACCCCCAACCCCGTCCAACAAACAATCAACGGCGGCGACACTACCGATTTCATCATGGGCGGTGTCATCAACGATTCAATTAACGGACAAGTCGGCAACGATACTCTCTACGGCATGGGCGGCAATGACAACATTGACGGCGGCGCAGATAACGACTCAATCTTCGGCAATGAAGGCAGCGATTTCATCTCTGGCAGCGCTGGCAACGATACCATCTACGCTGGCAAAGATAATGACACTGTGGTTGGTGGTGAGGGCGAGGACTTGTTGAGGGGAGATTTAGGCAATGATACAGTTGCCGGCGGCCTTGGCAACGACAGCATTTTCGGCGGTAAAGATGACGATATCTTGCTGGGTGAAGATGGCGACGACTACATTTTAGGCAACTTAGGAAATGACACAATTAATGCCGGAAACGACAACGATATTGCCTTTGGCAATGAAGGTGCAGACCTGATTTTTGGCGACATCGGTAACGATACCCTGTACGGCGGCAAAGAAAACGACAGTCTCGATGGCGGTGAGGGCAACGACTTGGTGTTGGGCGGCAATGAAAACGATGTGATCTGTGGCGACATCGGTAACGATAGCCTGTACGGAGGCAAAGGTAATGATATTCTCAGCGGTGGCAGCGGTGCCGATTTCCTTTCCGGGGATGTTGGGGACGATACATTGACGGGAGGTTCGGGAAATGATGTGTTTTTCCTCAATCAAAGTTTGGGTAGCGACATCATTAATGATTTCCGCAAGGGAGAGGATTTAATTGGGTTGAATTCTGAATTGAGTTTTAATCAACTCAGTATTACTTCCAGCAACAATCAAACTTTGATTACTGTGACGGACACCAATCAATTGTTGGCGAAGCTTAACAATATTACCCCCGGTATTCTCACCGCTAGCGATTTCATTACTCTGTAGTTCTTATAGCAATCCTAAATCCTTTGTGAATTTCTTACTCCATCCCATTAGGAATGAGAATTAAATAACTTCCACAAGATTGTGGGATGGGCGTCCCGCCCATCCAAAAAGGACGGGCGGGACGCCCATCCCACAATAACAATTAAAATTGTAAGTTATTTAATTCGCGAGCCTTAGCAAGGGGAGGGTTGGGGTGAGGTAAAACATTTACGAATCATTTAGGATTGCTATAATAAAGCGGACTTGAGATTATTTCCTTCCAATACCCTCGCACAAACGTCTATCTTCCTCCTTCACATCAGCATTTGTTCGCAAATAATCCCGCACGCGATCGCAACCATCAGCCAACAAATCCACTTTCATAACTCGATCCACATCCCACAAAATCAGCGTATTATCCTCACTCACAGAAGCCACAAATGACCCATCCCCACTATACGCTACCCCCCGAATCGCCGCAGAGTTACCTCTTAGCGTTGTTAATTCCGTACCGTCAAGCTTCCACAATTTCAGCGTATTGTCTACACCACCAGAAGCAATAATATTACCATCCGGGCTAAACGCGACCCCCCATACCGCAGCCAGATGGCCTTCCAGAGTTCTTAGTAACTTACCATCCACAGTCCAAAGCTTAATCGTATTGTCCCCACTGCCAGAAGCCAGAAATTTACCGTCAGGGCTAAACGCCACTCTCCACACCGCAGCAGTATGACCTTGAAAAGTTCGTAGGGGCAGTGCCCCCGTGCCTGCCCCATCAAGCTTCCACAATTTCACAGTACCATCCCCCCCTGCCGAGGCAATTAGCTGACCGTCAGGGCTAAATACGACCTGCCAAATAGGAGCATGATGTCCTGTCATAGTATGCAATAAAGTACCATCGGGCCGCCAAAGCTTGATAGTATTATCTTGACTTCCAGAAGCAATAATTTGACCGTTTGGACTGAAAGCTAATGTAAAAACCGTAGCGTTATGACCTACCAAAGTTGCGATCGCTTTTCCATTTCGAGTCCAGATATTCACCTTATTATCATTTCGGCCAGAAGCAATTAACTTGCCATCGCCACTCAGGGCAACAGCATAAATCGCAGCGTTTTCTACAGTGAAAGTCCTCAACAATTTGCCTTGCCGACTCCACAGCTTAGTCGTGCCATCCTCGCTGCCCGTAGCAATTGTAGAACTATCCGAACTGACATCTAAAGCCCAAATCCCCGCTTTATGTGCAGTAATCATCGTCCGCAATGGGTTTTGACTCTGCCACAGCCGCACCGTATTTTCTGCACCCGCCGAAGCAATAAAACTGCCATCCGGGCTCCAAGCTATCCCCCAAATCGAGGCACTGTGACCTCTAAATGTCATTAATTCTGTGCCATCAACATTCCATAGTTTTATAGTTTTCTCTCGACTTGCAGAAGCAACAGTCTGACCGTCAGGACTAAAAACAACTCCAGATACTACAGCAGAATGACCTTCAAGCGTTCGTAGGGGCAGTGTCCCCGTGCCTGCCCCCTTCACTGTCCAGAGTTTCACCGTTTTATCTGCACTTGCCGTAGCAATCATTTGACCATCTCGACTAAATGCCATTGCTGCTATCACAGAAGTATGGCCTCGGAGAGTTCGTAGGGGCAGTGCCCCCGTGCCTGCCCCGCCTTTGTTCCAGAGTTTCACCGTTTTGTCTCCACTTGCCGTAACAATAGTCTGACCATCTGGACTGAAAGCCACTGAGGATACCCCAGCAGTATGACCCTGGAGAGTTCTTAACAGTTTGCCGTCTTTGTTCCAGAGTTTCACCGTTTTGTCCATGCTGGCAGAGGCAATTGTTTGACCATCGGGACTAAACGCCACTGTCCAGATACCAGCAGTATGACCCTGAAAAGTTCCTAGGGGCCGTGCCCCCGTGCCTGCCCTATCCAGTTTCCAAAGTTTTACAGTCCCATCATCACTTCCAGAAGCAAGAAACTGACCGTCCGGGCTAAATTTGACCGATCGAACGATCGCCTGATGACCTTTGAGTGTTGCTATTTCCGTCCCGTCCCGCCGCCACAGTTTAATAGTTTTATCCACACTTGTTGAAGCAATAAACTTACTGTCTGGACTAATATCAACTCCGAGAACAGCCGCTTGATGTCCCGATAAACGGTTATATTCATCGCCTTCATAAACCGCTTGACCCAATACATTGATAACTTGATTCTCAATATTTTTATCCGTCTTGCCTAAGTTTTGTAATCGGCGCTTAGCTTTAATTGCTTCTATTAGTGCATCCAATCTGCGATTAGAGGCAAACAATCCCTCAGAGGAAGAAACCAGCGCTTCAATTTCACTTATCCGAGCTTCCCGCTCACTAATAACGGCTCGGCGATACTGAAAATAACTTGTTACTCCTAAAGCACAGGCAAGCAGGAGTGCCATACTCACCGAAAATAGTAAGGCCCTCTGTCGTTTCCCTGCTTTTTTTTCTTGAATTAAGCGCATTTGTTCCTGGGCCAGTCGCGCTTCCACTTCTTTAGTGCGTTCTGCTTCTAGAGCTTGTTGAACTTCTCGCCTATCTAGTTCGGCACTAGCAGCTAAGAACTGATAGTCTAGGTTACTCAAGCTTTTTTCCTGCGCCCAGATTTGACCATCTTGTAAGGCTTGTCCCCGCAAAAGTCTGGAAAAATCTGTTTGTTGTGAAGCAACCCAAGCATCGAAGGTTTGCGAGTAGGGGCGCAGTTGCCCTAATTGCTTCTCTACCCATTCCAGATTAAAAACTTCAGCATAAACCCTGTTTCTTACCTGTAAATAACCATTATTTTTGACAACTAATCCCGATAATAATAGTTCAATTTGTTCTGGTGAGTCATCAGTTGATACCCGTCCCACTTTTTTGCTCAAAGGTAGAAATCTTTCATTTCCTTGTAGGGGCAATTGTCCTGTAGTTGCCCTATAAAGATTTGGGTCAGGCACGGGGGTACTTCCCAGAGAGTCCTCTTCAAAGTCCGAGAATGAAACAGAACCGCTGGTTAAGGGGGGGTTAGATTGTAAAATTTGCTGGTAGATGCCGAGTAATCTACCCGCGCGTTGTTCGTTGCGAATAATCCGCTCCTTTATGGTTTTTAAATGTTCCGGCTCATCCTGAGATTCCCATTTATTAATGATATTTTCTCGCACTAAACGATCTACCCAAAACTCTTCTGTTCCTGGGGGAATTGTTACTACTTTTTGCGGTGTTGTTTGAGTTGCCATGTATGCTAAATAGCACAGTTTCTGCGTCAGAAATGGCTGCCCAGAAGTCCAAGCCAATATCTGTTTGAGAATAACTTGATAATTATTGACTACATTTGCCAATCCCGCCGCTAATGGCTGGGCTTCTTCTAGTTCAAAACCTCGTAAATTTATCGCTCGACCAATATTAAAAGGAGTTCGTTTTTTATCGACAATTAAATCCCTAGGTGTTGCTACTCCAAAAATTGCAAAAGTAATACGATTATATTCTGGATTAATTGAGCGTTGATTATAGCAAAAGCGAATTAGGGCGAAAAAATCATCTACCGGGAACTCTAGACTGAGAACACTGTCAATTTCATCAATAAATATAATGATTTTGTTTTCAGGAAACTTGGCCAACAAAATATCTTCAATAAAATGACTCAATCTTTGCAAAAATGATACATCTTCTTCATCACGCCACCAGGTTTTTAAGTTAACTTGCCCTAAAAGATTGAAGCCGCGCCACAGTTCCCCAATCATACCTTTATACCACTGTAAAGGAGTGATATTTTCACTGCCGATGCGGGTCATGTCGATCGTGCTGCATTGAAATCCTTCAGCTTGCAGTCGGTGCAGAGTGCGGACTAATAGGGAAGATTTGCCCATTTGCCGCGAATTGAGAATGTAGCAAAATTCGCCTGCTTTTAAGGCTTCATAGAGTTCGGAATCTGCTTGTCTTACTACGTAGGTAGGTGCATTATTAGCAAGGCTGCCGCCGATTTGGTATTGGTAATTATTCATGATTTTGAGTTCATGGTTTATGAGACTTTAACGATCGCCCACGGCATCGCACAAATGTCTGTCCTCCTCCTTGACTTCAGCATTAGTTAGCAAATAATCCCCCACACGATCGCACGCATAACCCAGTTCATCGAGTTTGAGAATACGCTCTAGATCCCATAAAATCACAGTGCGATCGTCCCCGGCGGAGGCAATTTGTTTACCATCGGGACTAAACGCCACCCCCCAAACGTTCCCTTCATGTCCCGTTAGCGTCGTGATTTCTGTCCCGTCGGTTTTCCAAAGTTTGAGTGCGCCAGTTGAGCCTCCCCCCACCAGCATTTGACCGTCTGGACTGAAATCAACCGCCATCATGCCTCTACTATTTCCCTTGAGGGTTTTGAGCAACGTGCCATCACTCGTCCAGAGTTTAATCGTGTCATCCCTGCTAGCAGTTGCCAAAGTGCGACCGTCTGGACTGATGGCAACTTCCCAAACAGGGCTGCGATGACCCTTTAGGGTCTTGGAAAACCTACCGTCAAGACTCCACAACCGAGCAGTGCTGTCGCTACTGGCTGAAAGCAGCCTCTGTCCGTCAGGGGTAAAATCCACATCGTAAACCCTAGCCCGATGCCCTGTGAAAGTTCGTAGGGGCGGTGCCCCCGTGCCCGCCCTGCCGTCCTTGTTCCACAGTTTCACAGTTTTATCGTTGCTAGCAGAAGCCAGTAGCCCATCTGGACTGACGGAGATATCCCAAACTCCAGCTTCATGACCTGTTATGGTTTTCAGTAGCGTCCCGTCGAACTGCCAGAATTTAATTGTTTTATCTTCACTAGCGGTAGCAAGGAAAGGTGTATTAGCAGGATTGGCAAAGCTAGCACCAGAGAGGAAAGCAACCGAGTGAACGGCAGTATCGTTTCCGGCAAAAGACTTCAGCAACGTGCCGTCTCGCGCCCACAGTTTGAAACTGCCATCGGAAGAGGCGGAAGCTAGCATCTGACCTTCGGGGGAGAAATCCACATCCCAAATCGTGCCGCCATGTCCGTAAAGGACTTTCGAGAAGGGGTTTGTCGGATTCCAGAGTCGAACGGTATTGTCGTCGCTAGCAGAGACAACTATTTGACTGTTGGGAATAAAAGCAAGCCCGCGAATTCCAGATTGATGGCCTTTAAGGACTTTCAACAGCGTCCCGTCCGGCTTCCAGAGGTTGATGGTTTGGTCGGCGCTGGCGGAAGCAATCACATCGCCTGCTGTACTGACAGCGACTTCAAACACTTCCGAACTGTGACCGCTAAGAGTAAGTAGGGGCAGTGCCCCCGTGGCTGCCCCTGGCAGTGCCCCCGTGGCTGCCCCTGGCAGTGCCCCCGTGGCTGCCCCTGGCAGTGCCCCCGTGGCTGCCCCTCCGTCGGGTTGCCAGAGTTTGACAGTGTTGTCAGCGCTGGCAGAGACAATGGTGGGGCGTTTTGTGCCGCTATTGTCTGCAAGTAAAGCAAACTCAACGTCCCAAACTGCGGCGCTGTGACCTTCCAGAGTTCTCACCAGTTCGCCCTCTAGAGTCCAAACCTTGACCGTATTATCTGTGCTGCTAGAGGCTAGCAGCTTTCCATCCGGGCTAAAGGCAACACCCCAAACGGCACCTTGATGTCCGCTTAGGGTTTTGAGCAGTTTGCCATCAATGCTCCACAGGCGAATGGTGCTGTCTTCACTCGCGGAGGCGATGCGCTCACCGTCTGGACTCACGGCGATCGCCCAGATCGCAGCCTTGTGTCCCTGAAAGGTTTTGAGCAGTTTGCCTTCCCGACTCCACAGATAAATGTTGCCGTCCACGCTGGATGTTACCAGGCGCTGGCTGTCGGGACTAAAACGAAGGGCGTACACGCTGCTGATTGTGTGTTGGAGAGTGTACAGCAAGGTGCCATCCCGTTGCCACACCTTGGCTGTTTGGTCGCCGCCTCCGGTGGCGATGAGTTGACCGTCTGGGCTGACATCAACTGCCAGAACCGGGCTGGAATGCCCCAACAGGCGATTGAATTCTGCCGTTCCATAGATGGCTTGTTGCAGCACTTGTTGAACTTGAGATGGCAACTGGGGGCTGGAATTAGCTAGGTTGTCGATCCTGCGTCTGGCTTTGATGGCGCTCACGAGGGCATCTAATCGCTGTTGGGATGCGAATTGCCCGGAGGATGAGGAGGTGAGGGCTTGAATTTCGCTGGTGACGGCGCGATGGTATTGCCAGAGGGCGAAAATGCTGGAGGCGATCGCAACAATTAATACCCCGCTCAACGCCCCAATAAACTTTCGCTGCCGCTTCGCTGTCTCTCGCTCTAAAACTAACCGCTTGCGTTCTTCTGTGAGTCTGGCTTCAACTTCTCTGAGCCTCGCTGCTTCCAGTGCTTGCTGCACTTCCAGCCTGTCTAATTCAACAGAAGCTGCTAAAAAGTGATAATCCAAATCGCTCAAACTTTTTCCCTGGGCCCAGTAGGAAGCGTCTTTTAGCGATTGTCCGCGCAACAGTCGCGATTCATCGGTTTGTTTTGAAGCGATCCAAGCGTTGAAAGCTTGGGAATAAGGACGTAGTTGCTCTAACTGTTTTTCTACCCATTGTAGGTGAAAAACTGCTTGATAAATCGGGTTGCTTACCTTTAAAAAACCTTGGTGTTTTACTACCAAACCTGATAGCAGCAGTTCGATCTGCTCTCGACTGTCATCCGCTTCAACTTCACCAAATTGTAAGAGGTTTTGATAAATACCTAAACTACGTGCAGTGAGTTGTTCGTTGCCAATAATGCGATCGCGAATTGTCTTTAAATGCTCCGGCTCATCTTGCGATTCCCATTTATTGATGATGTTTTCTCTCACCAATGAGTCCACAAAAAATCCTTCGGTTCCCGGTGGTATTTTTAAATCACCCGTGTGGGCTTCCCGCGCCCTTTTTACTACTAATTCACATATTTTTTGCGTTAAAAATGGCTGTCCTCCAGTCCAAGCTAAGATTTGTTTGAGAACTGCTTGCGGATTTGCTATGACATTTTCTAACCCTTTCGCTAATGGTTGCGCTTCTTCTAAGCTAAATCCTGACAAATCGATTGCTTGTCCGATATTAAAAGGTGTCCGATTTTTATCGGCGATTAAATCGCTGGGTGTAGCTACTCCGAAAATTACGAAGGTAATTCGGTTGTATTCTGGATTAATGGCTCGTTGGTTGTAACAATAACGAATCAAGGCGAAAAAGTCATCAACGGGAAAATCTAAGCTTAAAATACTATCAATCTCATCAACAAATATAAAAATTCGCTCCTTCGGGAATTTTTCTAATAAAATATCTTCAATAAATTGACTCAATCTTTGGAGGAGAGAAACTTCTTCTTGTTCTTTCCACCAGGTTTTTAAATTGACTTTTCCTACAAGATGGAAACTGCGCCACAAATCCCCAACAATTCCTTTATACCACTGTAAAGGAGTAATGTTTTCGCTACCGATGCGAGTCATGTCGATCGTGCTGCATTGAAATCCTTCGGCTTGCAGTCGGTGTAGGGTACGGACTAAAAGAGAAGATTTGCCCATTTGCCGGGAGTTAAGCACGTAACAAAATTCGCCAGCTTTTAAGGCTTCATAAAGTTCGGAATCTGCTTGCCGCACTACGTATGTAGGCGCATCACTCGCGAGACTGCCACCAATTTGGTATGTTACCTGGGTCATGGGGTTTATGGGTAGGTTTAAAGCTGAGTATGTAGGGAATTTATTTAGAGGTGAGGATGTGGTGATGGAGCTTCATTATAATATAAATAATGCCCAATTTTGGTTAATTACCCTTTTTTTTAGTCCGCGTAGGCGGACTTTATTTGTATAGCAGCAATTTCCAATCGCCAGGAAAAGTGGAGTTTTCAAGGCGGATATTGGATTACGAAAAGAAACTGTAAAGCCGACTCTAAATAAAGTTGTACGAACCAAAATAGAGGCGGTACAACTCGCAGCTTAGCGTACAGCGGTTGTTATCGATATGAATCAGCCCCATACTAAATAATTTAGAAGCCACTATCGGATCTAATTCCACTCCGTGTTCCGATTTTACCACTTGTTTCAGTGCAACCATAAGTTCGGGATACTCTTGGAATGTGGCCCAAAAACTCCGCAAGTAATCTTTATAAATTCCCGCTATTGTGGGAGCTTCTTGTAGTAGCCGATCTAGCGTTACACTGTTTTGACAGAGGTGGTAAAGAGCTAGCCGCACTAGATAAGGATGTCCCCCCACCATTGCCATCAGTCGATCGGCATTGGAGCCATCTGTCCAATCCACTCCGTGACGCTGGGCTAAAGCAAGTATCTGCTCTTCTGTAAAATAGGGCAATTGCAGCGGTAAACCGATATTAAAAGGCGATTCAGTGAGCTTTAAAGGAATATAAATTTCTGTGGAGTGAAGAACGATTA
This sequence comes from Microcoleus sp. Z1_B2, assembly GCF_036700325.1. Classification (NCBI taxonomy): domain Bacteria; kingdom Bacillati; phylum Cyanobacteriota; class Cyanophyceae; order Oscillatoriales; family Microcoleaceae; genus Microcoleus; species Microcoleus sp. Z1_B2. The sequence goes on along the minus strand of NZ_JAUBOQ010000051.1, from coordinate 12,884 downwards.
ACCGCAGTTTTCCCAAGGTTTCAATCCGCTTTGCTTCTTCATGCCAGCTTCGCAGCAGCGGCAAAAATTCTCTGGCAATTTTTGGATACTCAAAAATTCTATTTACTTCATTTAAAGCTAAGACAAAAGGTGTACTTATTTCTGCTAATATATATTGTTGCAAATAGATGGTGCAGCTTACTTTGCTACCCATGTCTTCATCCCAATAATCATCTAATAGGGGTGGTAATTCTAGGTGACGGCTGATGTTGGCACAAAACCAGCGTAAAAATTTATCGATATTGACTAAAACAGCTTCCTCGGCTTGCTGAAAATCTAAACTTACAGTTCGATAGTCAAGAGAAGTCGCGCGCTCTAAAATCCGTAGCAGAAGGGAACTTTTTCCCATCTTCCTGGGAGCCTTAATCCGCAGCACACTTCCTGGTTTGGTAATCTCTCGATAGGCGAGTTCTTCAATTAGCGGGTGATGGATATAAAATGGCGAACCGAGGGGCACGGGAGATCCGGGAAATTCTAAAGGTGTTGCGAGGGATTGGCTGCGGGTGAATTCTTCAATTAATTCTCGTTCCTCTGCGGTTAGGGAACGTGATTCTAAACAAGAGCGAAAATTTGATTTGCTAATAGATGTCTGCAAGATTTGAGAGAGAGATTTCCACAAGGATGAGGCTATGTTTCTCAGGTAATGCTCTCCGTAATGAGAGGCAGATGCAATACTTGTATAAGTTTTTCCTTCCCAAACTTGGCGAAGTATGATTTCTTGTACGGGATATAAATCTTTTTGTAATCGCACACGAGTTAGCTGTAGTACCTCATCTATCGTCATAACTGGCAATAACCATATAAGTGTATCGTTGATATTATCACTTATGATTGAGTGTAAAGCTCAGAGCGATCGCCTATTGGATTCCCACACGCTCCTGTCGCGATATTTTTGAGGGGGTAATTGGTCAAATCGGTTAAATATCCCCGAAGAGTATCACTGTCAATAATCAAGAATTCCCTCGCGGGGTAGTGGCGGGTGTATTTGGGAGCATCTCAATGAAAGCAGGCCTCCGCTAGAAATTGGAGTTTTGAGGCAGGAGGCAGGAGGCAGGAGGCAGGAGGGAAGAGGGAAGAGGAAGAAGGAAGGAGCCAGAAGAAGTGTTTTTACAAATATGAGATGCTCCCGGTGTATTTAACCTGTCTGCACTCTTCAAGGGTAAAAGAGTGAACCAACCTCTACAGGTTTTTGAGAATGGTTCTCTTCGTTAAGTTGAATCCGTGACATCCGTTAAATCTGGTGATTTCCCCGTTGCCTGACTCAGGGCTGTTTCATTCTCTTGTAGGGGGAGCCACTCTTTGCTGCCCCCATGTCCCAAACGCCTGTGCAGTCGTCTGTGGCGGGGTAGGCACGGGGAGTAGGGGTAGCACTACAAGAGTCAAAATTCATGTTTTTGGTGAGAATGAAACAGCCCTGCGTTGCCTGACCGATCGCTGAGTGCTATAACCCAATTTTAATGGGCGCTGGCGCTCTTACTGGAAAGGAATCTGCGCTCAGTTTTTCTCGATCGTTGCCCAAAATGTCATCCCGGTGTCACAGTTGATAGTGAAGGCAGAATTAAAAATGTGACAGTTGACTTTGCTAAAGCTGAGTCTATTGATGTTAATTTAATTAACAGTAGTTTCAGATCGCTGCATTTACCGATCGCAAGTGTTAAGTCCCAAAGTCTAATTCTTATTTTTGTACCCCCATTTTTTAAGTTTTTCCAGTAATCACCTCTGAAAAATATTAGCAAATAACCGAGTTGATTTAATGCAAATGGTTCATAAAATGTTCCCAAATTATTTTATTCCTCACGGTCATTGCTACTTGTGGAAGCCTGGATTAGTGGGGCTACACGTTTTGTCCGATGGTTTGATAGCCGTCGCTTATTTTTTGATACCGATTACGCTGATTTATATTGTCAAAAAACGGCAAGACGTACCTTTTGACTGGGTTTTCATGCTGTTCGGCTCTTTTATTATCTGCTGCGGGATTACTCATATTATGGAAATATGGACGCTGTGGCATCCTAATTATTGGTTCTCGGGTTTTCTTAAAGGGATTACGGCGCTGATTTCGCTATGTACCGCAGCCGTGCTGGTGGAACTAATCCCAAAAATCTTGGCTATTCCCAGTCCCGATCAATTGGCGGCGGCAAATTTGGCTTTACAAAATGAGATTGGCGATCGCAAACAAGCTCAGGAAGCACTCTCGGAATTAATGCTAGAATTGGAAAAACGGGTTATCGAGAGGACGATCGCTTTAGAAGTTGCTAATGAACGTTTGCAACAGGAAAATCGCGATCGCTCTTTGGCGGAAAATTCATTGCGGCACTCGGAAGCTAAACTGCGAGAGCAGACTCAGCAATTAGAGAACGCTCTGCAACAACTTAAAGGCGCTCAAGCTCAACTCGTACAAACTGAAAAAATGTCCTCTTTGGGGCAAATGGTAGCTGGGGTTGCTCACGAAATAAATAACCCTGTGAACTTCATTTATGGCAATCTGATTCCGGCTGAGGAATACATTAAAGATATTGTGGCATTGATTAAGGCTTATCAAGTTTATTACCCCACTCCGGCGCCGGAAATTGCAGATAAGATTCACACTATAGAACTCGATTTTATTTTAAAAGACTTGCAAAAACTTTTTGGTTCGATCAAAATTGGAGCAGAGCGAATTAAGGAGATTGTTAAGTCTTTACGAACTTTCTCGCGGTTAGACGAAGCCGACATGAAAAAAGTAAATATCCATGAAGGTCTCGATAGCACTTTAATGATTTTGCAGCACCGCTTGAAAGAACAACCAAACCGGCCGCCTATCCAAGTGATTAAAGAGTATGGAGATTTGCCAGAATTGGAATGCTACGCTGGGCAGCTTAACCAAGTATTTATGAATATTTGCTCTAATGCTATTGATGCTTTAGAACAGATTGTACAGCAGGGATATTTGACCCACGGCTATTGGGAAAATAATTTCTCTGACAACTTACAAAACACCCATTGCCCACTACTAAAAATTCGCATCCGCACCCTTTTAGTTGATGGCAAGTGGGTGCAGATTCACATTGCTGATAATGGCAGTGGCATAGATTATGATGCGATCGCTAAAATTTACGATCCATTTTATACAACGAAACCTATTGGTGCTGGTACCGGGCTGGGTTTGGCGATTTCTTATCAGATTATTAAAGCCCATGAAGGTTATTTGCGCTGCACTTCCGAGGTGGGGAGAGGTACGGAGTTTATCATTGAAATTCCGTTGCGATCGCAATTTGGCGAGCGCCACCGACTGCCAAAGCAAGCTGTTATGAACAAGGTGGGTTTAGGCGTTAATAAATAATGCTGAAGCCAGCTACCATTTTCGGTGACTTTTATTTTTTGCTTAACTTAGGCATCATCAAATCCCTATTATCTGCCAATAACAAGTATTATGTGGGAAGCACTCAAAAACATATTTTCCCCGACTCAGTATATGCCTCACGGTCATTGCTATCTTTGGCAAACGCCTTTAGTGTGGCTGCACGTAACTGGGGACTTTTTAATCGCGATCGCCTACTATTCAATTCCGGCGATGCTGATTTATTTTATTTTCAAGCGGCGCGATGTTCCTTTTTTAGGAATATTTGGTTTATTTGGTGCATTTATTATTCTGTGCGGCACGGGTCACTTGCTCGACATTTGGACGTTGTGGCATTCCGCTTATTGGCTGTCGGGGATTGAAAAAGCAATTACTGCACTGGTTTCCTGCTTCACTGCCGCCTCAATGGTAACACTATTGCCCCAGTTTTTGTCTTTAAAAACCCCCCAAGAATTAGAGGCAATAAATCGCAAGTTGCAAAGTGAGATTGCTGTGCGTGAAGAGGCAGAATTAGCGTTGCGCTACGCTTATGATGACTTAGAAATTAAAGTTCAAGAACGCACTGCAGAGTTGAGAGAAATTAACGGTTATTTAGAAGCAGAAATTAAAGAAAAAATTGTCGCTGAATCTGCTTTACGCGAACGAGAAACTAGGTTAACCGAACAACAAACAGGCTTGCTAGAATTAGCCAAAAATTCTAGTATCTACGAGGGAAATATCAGCGAGGCGTTGAGAGAGATTACGCAAATGGCAACTCGTACCCTGAATGTCGATCGGGCAAGTATTTGGTTTTATCAGGAAGATAAATCCGCAATGTGCTGTGCGGATCTTTACGAACTGACGCCCGATCGACACAGCGCCGGTGCAGAACTGAAAGTTGCTGAGTATCCTAGCTATTTCCAAGCTTTGAATACAGAACAGGTACTCGCAGCGGTTGATGCCCAAACCGATCCGCGAACCCTAGAATTTAGCGAATCTTATTTGAGGCCATTAAACATCTCGTCGATGCTAGATGTTCCTATTACCCATAAAGGGCAAATTGCGGGTGTAATTTGTTTAGAACATCTGGGAACGACCAGGAATTGGACGCTGGACGAACAAAGCTTCGCTAGCTATGTGGCGCAGATCGCAGCTTTAGCAATGGAAGCTCGCGATCGCAAGCAAGCCGAGTTAAACTTGCGTTCTGTCACCGAACGTTTGCAATATTTGCTGGCGACTACCCCGGCGGTGATTTTTAGCTGCAAATTAGGGGGAAATTATGACGTAACGTTTGTCAGCGATAATATTGTTTCAATGATTGGTTACGAAGCCAGAGAATTTCTTGATGGTTCCCTTGATTGGCATAGCCTGGTTCATCCAGACGATCGAGAGATTGTTGATACTTCATTCGCTCAGATATTGGAAAAAGAATCGATTTCCTACGAATACCGCGAACGGCACAAAGACGGTGGTTATCGCTGGATATACGATGAGGTTAAGTTAGTCAAAGATGCTGCTGGTCTACCTGTGGAGTGCGTGGGTTATGGAGTAGATATTACTGCTCGCAAACAGGCGGAACTAGCCTTGCAGCAGCAAGTAAAAAGGGAGCGGCTAGTTAATTCCATTCAAGAGCGGATTCGCTCCTCTCTTAACCTAGAAGAAGTAATGACAATGGCTGTGGAAGAAATTCGCCATTTTTTGTCAACTGATAGAACAGTTATTTACCGCTTTAATCCAGATTGGAGTGGATTTATAGCCGTCGAATCGGTATCCGTCGGTACGATGCCGATTTTGGGAATTGACATTAATGACCCTTGTTTTCGAGAACACTACGTCTCTGTTTACGAGCAGGGACACCTGCGCGCGATCGACAATATTTATACAGCAGGTATTTCAGAGTGCCACATTAATTTACTGAGCGAGTTGGAAATTAAAGCTAACCTCGTGGTTCCCATTTTGCAAGGTAAAAAACTATGGGGGCTACTCATTGCTCATCACTGCCACAGTCAAAGGCATTGGAGCTCTTCTGAGATAGAATCTCTCAAGCAAATTTCCGTGCAGCTAGCAATTGCCATCCAGCAATCCACCCTTTTTGAACAAGCCAAAACAGAAATTGCCGATCGCAAATTAGCAGAAACAGCATTACAAAAAGCTGTTGTAGCTGCTGATACAGCTAACCGCGCCAAGAGCGAATTCCTTTCTTCTATGAGCCACGAACTGCGGACTCCCCTGAATGCCATTCTCGGATTTAGTCAGGTGATGGTGCGCGATTCATCTCTCAACAATCAACACCAACAGCACCTAGAAATTATTAATCGCGCCGGCGAACACTTGCTTTCGCTAATTAATGACATTTTGGAAATGTCCAAAATTGAAGCGGGCCGAAGTCAGCTTAATGAAAGCAGTTTTAATTTAATGCGCTTGCTGAAAACCTTAGAAGAAATGTTTCGATTAAAAGCTAAATCTAAGAAATTGCAGCTAAATTTGGAAGTGGGTGACGGTGTACCGCACTTTGTTAGTGGAGATGAAGGTAAACTGCGGCAAATTTTGATTAATCTTGTAGGAAATGCGATCAAGTTTACAGAGATGGGTAGCGTTACTTTGCGAGTTAAAAAGAAGGTAGAAGAAAGTTTGGGCGCTGAAAACGCAGAGTTTTCGGACACACAAACAAAACTTGCCGACGCGGCTTCTGAACATTCCGAAAGCTTAGCGGTTGAAACCACAGCTATACAAAGAAAACCCGGATGGTGCACTGGTTTTAATCACTCCGAAAGCTTGGCAGACTTTAATTGTGTAGATGCTAATTACCTTCACCCGGAATTGTTACGCCTTCAGTTTGAAATTGAAGATACTGGCCTTGGCATTTACCCTGAAGAGATAAATAAGTTATTTGAACCCTTTGAGCAAACAAAAACAGGTCAAAATTCTCAACAGGGGACTGGATTAGGTTTACCAATTAGCCGCAAATTTGTACAAATGATGGGAGGAGATATTACTGTCATCAGTACACCTGAGTTGGGAAGTAAGTTTGTATTTGATATTCAAATCAGCCTTGCCCCTCTCAGCGAGATTAAAATCCTTAAACCGCAGAAAAAAGTAATTGCTTTAGCACCGAATCAACCAGAATACCGGATTTTGGTTGTTGACGATCGCGCGGATAATTGCCTAGTCATAGAGAGATTATTGTCACCACTAGGCATCCTCGTGCGATCGGCTAGAGATGGTCAAGAAGCTATTGCTGTATGGGAGGATTGGCAACCGCACCTGATCTGGATGGATATGCAGATGCCTGTCATGGATGGCTATGAAGCCACAAGACAAATTAAAGCTCATCCTCTTGGAAAACAAACTGCAATAGTTGCTCTTACTGCTAGCGCTTTTGAAGAAGAACGACAAACTATTTTAGGAGCAGGCTGCGATGATTTCATGCGTAAACCTTTCGAGGCAAAGATATTATTTGCAAAAATGGAAGAACTTTTAGGATTGCGTTACATTTACGAGGAATCTGTTGATGCACCACTAGACAATGACAGCGAAATTAGCGGAGTGACTAGCAATCAATCCGTCGAGTTACAACTCAGTCAAATGCCTCTTGAGTGGGTAGAACAGATATCTCATGCCGCTCATGAATGCTGCGATGAGAAAATTGTCAAGTTGATTGAGGAAATGCCTAGCCAGTTGGCTTTTTCCGCACAATATTTAACTACTTTGGTGCAGGATTTCCTATTTGACGATATTATAGAGATAGCACAATCAGCAGTTGCATCGAGGTAAAAATACCTCTTTTCAATCAATGTAATTGGAGGAAAAATTTATATTTTAAAAAATCTAAGTTTAAGCCCATATAGCGTCTCGTTGCTATCTTATTTTATGCGAGACAATATCCTTTTATATGGTTTCGTTTTTGTTGAGGTAAAATTCTTAAGTGTTAATATCTTTTATTTTGAAAAACTACCGTGAGCGAGTGCATGGACAGCTATCAATATCCTACAATTCAAGCCAACATTTTAGTAGTTGATGATAAGCCCGATAATGTGCGGCTTTTATCTACAATATTGACCGAACAAGGGTATCAGGTTCGTAAAGCGCTGAACGGGCAAAGGGCGATCGCTACAGTGCAAGAGTTTCCGCCGACTCTAATTTTGCTGGACGTGATGATGCCAGAAATGAATGGATATGAGGTATGTGCAAAGTTGAAAGCTTCACCAAAAACCAGTTCCATTCCCGTGATTTTCTTAAGCGCCTTAGATGACGTTTTAGATAAGGTGAAAGCTTTTGATGTGGGAGCCGTTGACTATATTACTAAACCTTTTCAAGGTAAAGAAGTATTGGCACGAGTGGCGAATCAGTTAACAATTCAAAGTCAACAACAGTTACTTCAAGAGCAAACGAAGCAATTCCAAGAACTTGTCGAACGTTTGCAAAACGAAATTAAAGAGCGGCAGGGGGTGGAGCTAGCTTTACGGCTTGCTCAAACAAAGTCGGATCATTTATTGCTGAATATTTTACCAGCAGCGATTGTTGAAAATTTGAAAAAGGGCGAGGGTTCTCCGGCCCAGAGGTTTGATTCAGCAACAGTTCTTTTTGCCGATATTGTCGATTTTACGTCTATTGCTGCTAGAATGTTACCTCTAGAATTGGTAAATGTACTAAACCAGATTTTTTCAAGGTTTGACCAACTAACTGAAAAACACGGTTTGGAAAAAATTAAAACAATTGGAGATGCTTATATGGTAGCGGGGGGGTTGCCGGTGCCGAGGGCAGATCATGTAGAAGCGATCGCGAATATGGCCTTGGATATGCAGGAAGCGATCGCTGATTTTCAAACTGACAGAGGCGAACCATTTCAAATTCGGATTGGCATTCATACAGGGCCAGTAGTTGCGGGCGTAATTGGCACTAAAAAATTTAGCTATGACTTGTGGGGAGATACTGTTAATGTTGCTTCTCGGATGGAATGTCAAGGATTACCGGGATATATTCAAGTTACTACAGCTATTTACGAACTGTTAAAAGATCGGTATTTATTTGAGGAAAGAGGTGCGATCGCGGTTAAAGGAAAAGGAGAGATGATCGCCTATTGGTTAAAAGCTAAAAAAAATAATTCAGCGGTTGAAAGCGATGCTTGTCTAACGCAGTCCACTCCTACGGAACTAAGAGAGTACCCACATACCCCACTTCTTTAAGAAGTCGGGTATCTAACCTAGGAGCTATGGATGAACGTCGAGCTAATCCTTAAAAAATGAAAACAATTTGCAGTTGCCAATTTGTATTTTCCCGGACGATTTCAATGCGATCGATAAATTCTCGAAAGTAAAACCTGCGTTCTGATTCTGATAAATCGAGCCAAAATTGCGACAGGGAAACTGTTTGGGCAATTTCTCGCAAATTTACTGGGGGTAGTTGCGCTAATTTGCTTTGCAGTTCGGCAATTTCGGTGCGGATTTTGTAGGCTCTAAACTCTGCCGTTTCCGTGTCTAATATGCCGCTTTCAATCAGGGCCCAAAGTTGCTCTATGATTTCTTGTTTCGATGCGATCGCCCTGACAATTCCTGCTTTCATTCCATTCATATTCGGCATTTGCAACCCAGCAACAGCATCGGGTAAATCCCGACAAATACCGGCGATGGTTAATTGCAATACTTCATCGTAGGAAAGGCCACTACATTTAGGCTGTTTTGGACAGTTAATCGGTCGCAAATAAAGGTATTCTTTTTCTTTGCGGTAGGAGGTGACTTTGGCAACTGTCATGGGCGATTTGCATTCGGCACAAATTGCTAAACCTGCGAGGGAACGTGGGGCGCTAGCGCTGCGAGGAGAAAGGCAGCGGTTGCGGCGCAGCAACCTGTCTATTTGGGCGGCTTCTTCTCTGGAAATAATCGGGACGTGGGTGTTAGAAATTACTTGGCCGTTTTGATATTCTAAATCGCCTCGGTAGGCGGGATTTGTCAGCCAGCGGCGGCCGGTACTTACAGAAATTTTTTTGTTGTATTTCTTGGCTAAATACCGCACGGAACCTCGCAATGAACCGTAAATTAAAAAGTGTTCAAAAAAGTCTTTGACGGTGGGGGCGGTGGTTTTATCGATCGTATAACAATCTTTGCCGCGCCGGTAGCCGTAGGGAGCCTTACCCGGTGGCATCCGGGATTTGATGCGGTTGCGCGCGTGTCCTTTGCGAATACTCCGGCTGTGTTGGCTGCGCTGGATTTCTGCGAGGATTTGCAGCAAGTTTTTGCGGTTTCTTGGTTCTGTTTCTTCTTGGACAATGATTTCGACGCCGAGGTTTTCGAGTTGGGCGAGGTGCGAACACACTTGCTGCAATGTGTCGCCTAGTTCTTCAAACCGCTGAATTAATAAGTATTTGACTGGTTCTGTTTGGCAGTCTTTGAGGAGTTGCTGCAGTTGTTGTCGCCCTCCTAAGTCTTGATAGGTGCGATCGACTTCTTGACCCCAAATTTCCGGTGCGGGTGCTGCTTCCAGTAGCGGTTCGGTGTAAGAATAAGCGATGATTTTCATCTGTTACTCGCTGAGTTCGATGATATTGCCGTCGGGATCTTGGGTAAATAATGCCGATCGACCTGACGCACTCATTTGGAACGGGCAATTGTGAGCGATTAACTGTTGTTTTGCTGCCTCTAAGTTGGCCACAGAAAATGCTAGATGTCGGTTGCGTCCCCATTTGGCATGGTCTACGGCATCTGGGATAATTGTTGCACCTAAAATTAGGTGGAGCTGGAAGTCGCCGATTTGATACCAGATTCCAGGAAATTTTAAGTCGCGATCGATTTTTTGCAGTTTTAGTACGGTGCTGTAAAAGTGTTGGGATTGTTCCAGGTTGGAGATGAGGATGGCGCTGTGGAGGGATTGAGTAATTTGCATTTTTGTTGGGATTTATGGTTTTTTTTTTACCGCTGATGCAGGCTGATGAACGCAGATTTTTTGCGGTTGGTTGAGTTTTTGATATGATAACATTGTCCGTCGCTCTTAATATATCCATTATCAAGTCTTGTAACAAAAAACTGCCCGCTGGGAGTGTTTTTAACAATGGTTTCTCAAAAAAGTGCGATCGTCTCCAGAGCGGGCAAAATCCGTCTCCGCAATGTCTTGGTAGTTCCCTTTGTTCTCCAAATTTTGGCCGCTGTGGGCTGCGTTGGCTATCTCTCTTACAGAAACGGAGAGCAGATAGTCAACAATATTGTTAGTCAGTTGCGCCACGAAGTGAGTGCGAGAGTTTACGAACGTGTTCAAACCTATCTGGAAGCTCCGCCACTGGTGAATCAGATCAATCAGGATGCTGTACCTTTGGGGGTGTTGAACTTTGACGATTTGGAGCAAGCTAGACCATATTTTTGGAAACAAGTTCTGCAATTTAAGTCGATCGGTCACGCGGGAATTGCCAACGAAAAAGGTCAGTACCTGCGTGTGGGTTGGGTAAATCGGCTGGTTGGACTGGAACAACCTCAGCTTGCCCAGCAACTGATTCCGGGGGGCGGCGACTTGATATATTACAACCTTGACGAGAATGGAAACCCGACAACAATCGAAAAAAACACGCCCAATTATGACGTTCGCACGCGCCCTTTTTACAGAGTAGCTGTTGAGAAGAAACAGGCAGCTTGGAGTGAAGTTTATATTAATTTTGGCTACGGTACGCTGCAAATTAATGCGAGTCTACCCTATTATGATGCCGAAGGGAAACTAATTGGCGTGCTGACTTGCCAGATGGGACTAGATCAAATTCGCCAATTCCTGCAAACCTTAAGAGTGGGTAATTCCGGTCAAGTATTTATCATTGAACCCCAGGGTGAGTTAATAGCCACCTCGCTTAAAGAACAGCCTCTTTCGGTGGGAACCGGTAAAGATACAAAGCGGATCAAAGCACAGGAAAGCAGCAACAGGCTGATGCGTCAAAGTGTGCTTTATCTGCTCGATCGCTTCAAGCGTTTGGAAGACATCGATCAAACAGTTCAACTTGACTTTTATCTGAACGGTGAGCGGCAATTTATCCAAGTTTCTCCGTTAACAGACAAGTACGGCCTCAATTGGCTGAGTGTAGTAGTAGTTCCTGAAGCGGACTTTATGGCGCAAATTTATGCTAACACTCGCCAGACCATTTTGCTGTGTATTGTGGCTCTCATTGTCTCTGTTGCAATGGGTATTTTCACCGCTAGCTGGATTACTCGCCCCCTAAACCAAATTGCTCAAGCTTCAGAATATCTAGCAGGTGGTGCTCTCAACCAGAACGTTGATTCCAGTCGGATTTGGGAAATTGAAACCTTAAGAAATTCCTTTAATAGCATGGCGAGACAACTGCAAGAATCCTTGGAAACGCTAGAAGATAAAGTCAAAGAACGTACCTCGGAACTCGCCACCGCCACTAAACAAATTGCCGCTCTCAACCAGCGTCTGAAAGCGGAAAACTTCCGCATGAGTTCCGAACTCGATATGCTAAAACAAATGCAGCAGTTGATTCTGCCAAAACCTGCCGAACTTGCAGCTATTGAAGATTTAGATATTGCCGGATTTATGGAACCAGCCTCGGAAGTAGGTGGTGATTACTACGACGTACTTTGTACTAACGGGGTTGTCACAATTTGTATTGGTGATGTCACCGGACACGGATTAGAAAGCGGCATTTTGATGGTGATGACTCAAGCTGCTGTCCGCACTCTTCAGGAAATGCAAGAATCCAACCCGGTGCGTTTTTTAGATACCCTCAACCGCACTATTTATAAAAATGTTCAGCGCATGAACTCCGACAAAAATATGACACTAGCTTTGCTCAACTATGCCGATCGCACAATTAGTATCAGCGGTCAACACGAGGAAACTCTTGTGGTCAGGAAAGGTGGTAAAATCCAGCGAATAGACACCATTAATTTAGGATTTCCGCTCGCCTTAGATGAGGATATTTCCCATTGGATTAGCCATGTTTTAGTAGACTTAGAGCCGGGGGACGGGGTGGTGCTTTACACTGACGGCATTCCCGAAGCTAGAAATATGCACAAAAAATTCTATGGTATTGAAAGACTCTGTGAAGTGGTTTCTCAAAACTGGCATTTGAGCGCCGAACAAATCAAGGAAGCCACCATCGCTGATTTGAGAAATTTTATTGGAAAACAAAAGGTTTTTGATGACATTACTTTGCTAGTATTGAAGCAACAGGGAAATATTGTGCATAATTGATTATTGACCGAAAGCATCCAGGATACAAGCCCCCGGATTCATTCCTTCGCAGACTCATAACCCAGAAATAAAAGACCTGTATCCCATGAAACTTGCCCCCCGAATTTATCCGTGGGGTCAATCTAAAATCTAAAATCTAAAATCTAAAATCGATTGACTGTCGTCAACCAGGTTTCTACGAGAAAGCTTGGATTTAGTCGCCAAGCATGGAACCAGCAACCGGATTTATCGCTTTGCCCGTGTAAGTTATAATAATTTACAGCCAGGGTAAACGCATCTAAATTAAGTTGACAGAAAATCATATTTGTGCATGATTTGTTTTTTATAAAACAATTCTTAA
>NZ_JAUBOQ010000050.1:31457-49885 GCF_036700325.1 Microcoleus sp. Z1_B2 | reverse complement strand
TGCTCCTTCTATCAATGGCTAAGTTTTAGTCTGAGATTGACAAAAAGCGCTCCTAGAAATAGGGGCGCTTTTTGTTTTGGGGAATTTTTTTTTAGAGACCTGCTTCAATCCGTTAAATCCCTTAAATCCGTTACCCCCCTTACCTCCGTTGCCTTCCTTCTTGCTTTTTACTTATTGTTTCTTCCTTTATTCTTTAATTTTTTATGATTACTATAGAATATAGCCACTAGGCCGATCGAGATACTGTGACATACTCCACGGCGAAATCTTATATTATGGTCTAGGATTCCAATAGTCGGATTCAGAATATGTTGGGCTTGCTATAAAGTGTTCGCTAGCAGCAATGCAATTGTGTCAATTCCAGAATCTAACCATAGACAAATGTAGCTGATCGGGAGTCGCTCCTCACCGTCCCAAGCGCTCTATTTCTAAAGAGGATTTGTATTATGAAAGATGGACAAGAAGTACGCCGCGCCTCCACAGCCGTCATTGCCGGTGCTTGCGGGTTGGCTTTACTGACGGGAGGGGGCATTGCCTGGTGGACTGCGAACCGTTCGCCAACCCCTGCAGATACGCCGTCTTCTGCTCAGACTACCGCTCCGCCCCTTTCCCCAATTCCTGCGGAATCTCCTGCTGTAGTGATACCCGTACCCCCTCCAAATCCTGTACAAGTGCCACAGGTTCAGACGCCACAGGTTCAGACGCCACAGGTTCAGACGCCTAACGCTCTGTTGCCAAAGTCACCGCAGCCAAAGCCTTTGCCACAGACTGATGTCCAGACTGTGCAAGTCTACTGGGTTAAAGATGCCAGCGGCAAATTTGAGGGAGTTCCTACGAAAGTAGCTGTCAAACAAGCTGACAAGCCTGATGCAGCTTTACAAGCTGCTTTTAACAGTTTGTTAGCTGGGCCGAAGGATGGAACTGTTTCTAGCGAAATTCCTAATGGGACAAAACTCAGGGGTTTGAGTGTTAAGAATGACGGAGTTTATGTCGATTTGTCAGCAGAATTTACTTCGGGGGGAGGGAGCAATTCGATGACTGGCAGGTTGGGGCAGGTTATCTATACGGCTACGAGTTTACAACCGAATACCAAGGTTTGGATTTCGGTGGAAGGCAAGCCTTTAGAACTTTTAGGTGGCGAAGGTTTGGAGGTGGCTCAGCCGAGTACCCGCCAAAGTTTTGACAAAAATTTTCCCCTTTAGTAATTATGAGTCATTAGTTAGGAGTCATTAGTTAGGAGTCATTAGTCATCGGTCTGAAGGCAGAGAGTAGGGATTGATAACTTATGACTCATGGCTGATGACTCATGACCACGAATTTCTTCATGTGGTACCCGCCACGTGATTTATCCGTGGAATCAATCCCAAATCGAAAATCGAAAATCACTTATTGCCCCCGCATTTATCTCGCGCAAGTCAATCGAAAATCTAAAATCTAAAATCTAAAATCGATTGACTGGGGACTGGCAACTAATTTTCAGTGCTTCGTAGTTAGGCTAAATGCCCGAAAGTGTAGGGCTTGCTGTTCGATCCGGCTGGCAAGCCGATCGCACACCATATTACACAGCTCAAAAATTAACTCGTCTTGCACCTTATAATAAGCTGAAGTCCCTTCACTCCGGCGAGTGAGGATACCAGCTTGGAGCATGAGTTTTAGGTGCTTAGAAACATTGGCTTGACTCGTTTGAGTAGCTTCCACCAATTCTTGCACGCATTTTTCGCCGTCGCGAAGCAGGTTCAAAATTCGTAAACGCATGGGTTCGCTCAAAATACTGAAATACTCAGCAACTTGTTGCACAACCTCTTGCGGGACAGGCTGGGATGACTTCATCAAACTCACCGGAGAGAAGTGATCGGGAAATATTAGCATTTATTCTGTCCATAACAATAAAGTAATCCTTCAATCCGGATTAATTCGCATCAACACTTGACCGTATTCGACAGGTTCGCCATTTTGAACTAAAATTTCCATCACTTGACCGGAGACTTCATCAGCATCGATCTCGTTCATCAGCTTCATCGCTTCGATAATACAGACTGTCTGGCCGACCTTGATGCGATCGCCCACATTGACAAAAGGAGGCTCGTCAGGAGCAGCAGCGCGATAAAAGGTTCCTACCATCGGCGAGATAATTGACACCCATTTGGTATCGACAGAAGCAGGTACGGCAGCAGGTACAGCGACAGGGGCGACGGGAACAGGGGCAGGCAGATCCGCTGCTAAATTTTGGTCAACAGCAGGAGGTGACGCTAAGGTGGGGCTAGGAACCGCGCCCAAGGCGATTGGAGCGACAGTCGCCACGGCAGCAGGGAGCGCAGCAGAGGTGGCTGGTGAACTTGCCAGAATGCCTTTGCGTACTGTTAGTTCAATATCCCCACTTTTTAATGTCAGTTCCGAAATGCCAGTTTTGTCTAATACAGTTAGCAGGTCACAAAGCTGGTTTAAGTCTAGTTGCACAGCAGATTCAAGGGTAATTAATAATTGAAAATTGAGAATTGAAAATTGAAGATTCAGAATCCGGCGAAGCTATGAGCATCAACGAATTTGGAGAAAAAAGGGATAGTTTTTAAGCTGTGAGCGATGAGTATTGAATTTATAATTCTTTAACTCATAACTCAGAACTAAAAACTAAAAACTCCCTTTTATTCCCTCGTTTCTATTCTCGGCCGAGGTACTTGTCTTCACGAGTATCAATCCGAATCCGTTCTCCAATGGAAATAAAGAGAGGCACCATAACCTGAGCTCCGGTGGAGACGATCGCGGGTTTGCTGCCACCGGTGGCAGTATCTCCTTTGACTCCGGGATCGGTTTGCAGCACTTCCAAGACGACAGAATTGGGGAGTTCCACTTCCATGATTTGGTCGTTCCAGCGTAGGATGCTGACTTCCATCCCTTCACTGAGGTACTTGACACGATCGCCTATTTGCTTAGCATTGAGGCGACTTTCCTCGTAAGTTTCCATATCCATAAAGACGAACTCGTCGCCCTCTTTATAGGTATGCTGCATCACACTCTTTTCCAGGTTGGCTTGAGGCATAGTCTCGCCCGCCCGGAAGGTTTGTTCTACTACGTTTCCGGTTTGGACGTTTTTTAATTTTGTCCGCACGAAAGCCGAGCCTTTTCCTGGCTTGACGTGGAGGAATTCGATAACCCGCCACACGCCGTTATTCCATTCAATTGAAACACCTGGTCGAAAGTCGTTACTGGAGATCATATAAATTTTTGCGGGCAATCCCGTCGCCTTGCCGGCACGGGGGAAGTACAGTGAGTCGATTTTAGATTTGAGATTTTAGATTTGAGATTTACTCCACAGATGAATTTGGGAGATTGAACCTTGGTCTAAAATTTTGATCTCTCCACGACAGGAGTCTGGGATTGTATCCGTTTTTGAGCGGGTCAGGTTAAAGCCGCAGTCTAGCTGACGGCATCAAAAAGCAATTGGCATTTTATTTTACCGTTCAAAGGGAGCAAGTGCTGTACTGAAATGTTAATGGCAGTGGGCAGTGGGCTGTTGTCAGTTGACAATTCCCGCATCCAGGATACCCGCCACGTGATTCATCCGTCCAGAAATAAAAAACCTGTATCCGATCGACAAGCCCCCGAATTTATCTCGCGCAAGTCAATCTAAAATCTAAAATCTCAAATCTAAAATCTAAAATCGATTGACTGTTGAGTGTTGTTAGTGGGCAACTCCTCCCGGGCCGAACGAACAGACACTTTAGATGGGTAGCAGCAAAGGCGGGCGGGCAGCGCTGTGGGAAGATAATAGAGGCAATAAAAGTTAAAGTTATGTTGCATTGGCCTAATTTCTCGATCGATACGTGCAAGCGCTGGGTCAAAACCGTCGCTTTAGCGCTTCTGCTGTTCACTCTCGGACTGAGTTTCAGTGCAGTCTCCCATGCCAAACGCCCCAGCAGCAGTATGCCTGCAGGGAATGCGATTACGGACGGGCGGGCGCTGCTGCGCTTCGCTTTACCTATTGACAATCAGACTGTACGAGAGTTGCAAATCAGTCTCGAAGACATTGGCAACCACATACGATCTAAACGTTGGGGGCCTATTAGCAGCGATGTCAGCAGGGCTTCCAGGATTCTCAACCTCCGGGAATCTGACATTTTAGAGAGTATTCCCGACGCCAAAAAGCCGGAAGCTGAGGCGCTAGTTGCAGGAGTCAAGGAGAAAGTTGCTCAACTGGAAAAGGCTGTTGAGGCTAAAGACAGGGACAAAGTGATTGACTTGAAAGCCACAATCCTAGGTTCCGTAGGCGAAATCGAAGAGTTGATGGTGACAAAGTTTCCTTTTGAAGTGCCTGCCAAGTATGCTAATCTGCCTCAACTGAAAGGGCGCGCTACTGTGGCTGTACAAACTGAAAAAGGGGAAATTACTGTTGTGGTTGACGGCTACAGCGCCCCGGTTACGGCTGGTAATTTTGTGGATTTAGTCGATCGAGGTTTTTATGACGGTTTGCCGTTTATTCGATCGGAAGAATCCTACGTTTTGCAAACGGGAGATCCCGAAGGCAAGGAAGAGGGTTTTATTGACCCAGCTACTGGCAAATACCGGAATATACCGCTAGAAGTGCTCGTCAGGGAGGAAAAAGAACCTATTTACGGGATTACTCTAGAAGATGCGGGGCGTTATCGCGACGAACCTGTTTTGCCTTTTTCTGCTTTCGGTACTGTGGCTATGGCCCGTACAGAAACTGACCCTGATAGCGCTTCTTCTCAGTTTTTCTTTTTCTTGTTTGAACCTGAACTCACGCCCGCTGGCCTGAATCTGTTGGACGGCCGCTATGCTGTTTTTGGTTACATGATTGAAGGAAAAGAAGTTTTGGAGCAACTGAAGCAGGGAGACAAGATTGTTTCTGCTAAGGTAGTTAAAGGAATCGAAAATTTGGTGCGACCTCAAGTTTAACTAATGACGGCGATTGAAATCGCTTTTACACCAAAGTGACGGCGATTGAAATCGCTTTTACAGAAACAAAGCCCGCCTGCGCGGGCTGAAAAAATCAATAGTGACTGGCATTGAACTCTTGTATAAAAAAAGGTAACGGCGATTGAAATCACTTTTACACAGACAAAGCCCGCCGGAATCAGGCTGGAAGAAGAGATAATTTTTATATTTTCGTTATTGAAATTAGGAATTAAATCGAAAATATGGCTATTTTACAATTTTTATTGGTAATGGGTTTGGGCGGATTCGCAGGCTTGTTGATTGTAAAAAATGTGAATGAAAACAAGCAAAAGCAGCGGTTGGATGAGGCTTTTTATCAGTTGTTGGAAACTCAAAACAGTCAAATTTCGCTGATTCAACTGGCGGCTAGTGCTAGGGTTGAGGCTGAAGTTGCTCAGCAGTATTTAACTCGGCAAGTTAAGATTTTTTCGGCGGTTTTAGAGGTAGATGATGAAGGGGATACTTTTTATAGGTTTCCTAGGTTGCGCTTGCCGCCGAGTTCTGGTAAGGAATGGTGAATTGAGAAAGTGCGATCGACTAATTCAAAATTATGCAAGTTAAAGATATCGGTGAACAAGGTCTTTTAAGAATATTGCAAAAATTCTGCCCCGCAGAGATAGTGGGTGATGATTGCGCCGTAGTTCCGACAAATCCCAACCAATCTCTGGCTATCACTACAGATATGTTGGTGGATGGAGTGCATTTTAGCGATCGCACTACGGGGCCTTATTACGCAGGATGGCGCGCCGCAGCGGCAAATTTGTCGGATCTGGCTGCGATGGGAGCAACGCCTCTGGCGGTGACTGTAGCCCTCGCTGTGGCGGCGGATACGGCTGTGGAGTGGGTTGAAGAGTTTTATCGGGGGATGACGGCTTGCTTGCAAGAATATGATACGCCGATCGTCGGTGGCGATGTTGTGCGATCGCCCGTGGTGACTGTGGCGATTACTGCTTTTGGGGAGGTTGAGTGCGATCGTACCATTAGTCGGTCAAATGCGCGATCGGGCTGGGCGATTGTCGCTACTGGGGTTCACGGAGCCTCCCGCGCGGGATTAGAATTGCTGTTAAATCCAGAATTCGGGCAAAATCTTACAGAAGTCGATCGAGCTTCTTTAATTCTCGCTCACCAGCGCCCTAAACCGAGGCTGGATGTTTTGCCGGTTGTTTGGGAAATATTAGGTTCTGCGGGTGAGTTTTCCATCGCCGGAATGGACAGCAGCGACGGTTTAGCAGATGCGATTATTCAAATTTGTCGGGCTAGCGGTGTTGGCGCAAAAGTCGATCGTACAAAACTACCAATTCCCGATATTTTCAGCGAAATAGTATCAACCGAAAAAGCTTTAGATTGGGCCTTATACGGCGGAGAAGACTTCGAGTTAGTGATTTTTTTGCCAATAACAAGCGCTGAGTTATTAGTGGAAAAAATAGGAAACCGAGCCGCAATTGTGGGAATCGCTACCGATAGCACTGATATCTGGTTAACTGATAGCAGTGGCATTTATCCTGATGCTATATTAAAGCTCGATCGAGGATTTCAACACTTCTGAATTATCTCGCTTGTCCGCATAGGCAGACTTGGTTTGTGTAGACGCGGTTTCAACCGCCTGTTTTTTTGCTGTTATTGTAGGCAGTAGCCAGATTATTTTGGGTTTGCGTCCATTTTTCGCTACCGGGTTCCCGATTATTTAAAACTATTTCATAACCCGCAATGGCAATTTGAATATTATTCCCTTTATTCCCACTGGGAAACTCACTAATATGAATACTCAAATTTTCAATAAGACCGATAATTGAGCTAATTGTTTCTGAGTTTTCGCCAGCAATTAACTTTTTCGCCACTTGCTGTAAAGTCTCGGCAAAACTGGCATTAAGGAGATGTTGTCGCCCTTCCAGCATGGGGTAAATTACTGCTATATCCCCGTTGCTATCTTGTTCTGCTTGCAATAATTCTAGGAAAAAATTTGCATAGTCTTGGAATTTTTCACTCTTCGAGTTATTGCTATCTACGTCATCGTTCATATCGATGAGTTGCGCTAGGTAACTAGCTAGATGTCGGAGGAATTTAGCGCCATTTTCCCCTCCTTGTTCTGCCAAGGTTGATGCTACTAACTCACAAGTTTCCAGAAATCCGCGATCGAGTAATTCTGAGTTATCCTGTAATATTTGCGCTTCGTCTCCCTTGGGGGCATTCAGCAGGGTGTGAATTAATTGCAGATAGGCTTGGGCGCGGTTTTCTTCCATTTTGGGGAGTTTTGAATAACACCGGGATTTATTTTATCATGCTTGGTGGGTGGCCAGAAACCGGGTTTTTGCGAGAATATGTGGTTACAGGCGAAGATTCTGGAAAAAACCCGGTTTCTTTGGTTGTGCGTAGAAAGAATGGACTCGGCGGTTTCCACAGCCGAATCATCTATTACAATTGATTTAGATCGATTCCCATTTCTCGCAATCTTGATTCTAAAGCTTGCGATCGCGATCGTTCTTGTTGCAGCAAAGTTTCTGTCTCACTGGCGCGTCGCTCTGCTTGCTGAGCTTGTTGCTCTGCTTGTTGTCGCAGTTGCTCTGCTTGTTGTCGCAGTTGCTCGGCTTGCTGAGCTTGTTGCTCGGCCTCAATAGCCCGCGCTTGAGCCTGTCGTCGCAATTGAGCGAGTTCCACAAAACTCATAAACGCTTCTCCATCAGGGCCGAACATTTCTAGTCCCGTTTCAGATAATTGAAACCGCACGCCCAGTCTGGGGCTGATCCAACCGTCTATTTGTTCGATCGCTTCTAATTGTTCCTCTTGACGTTGCCATCCAGTCAACTCTAATGTTTGTGGGTCGTACAAATAGTATTCTTCCACACCATAACGTTCGTAAAATTTGAACTTTTGAATCATCGGAGCGGGCCGATTTCCCGGCGACCAAATTTCAAACACAACTTGTGGCCCAATATTATCTTCATTCCACTGTTGATAGGAACCACGATATCCTTTTGGTCTACCAAAAACTACCATCACATCTGGTGCTTGGCAAAGTTTATTATTTCCTTCAACGGGATACCAAAGTAAGTCACCGGCGACAAAAACATTCGGGTCATTCGCAAACAATAGTTCAGAATTTTCTTTAATCCAAACGATTAATCGAAACTGCTCGGTATTATCTGACATTGGTTCGCCGTTATCGTCGGGGTAGATGATATTTTGTTTGTCGGGAGATTGCAGTTTTGTAACCATTGCTTTTTCCCCAAAATAGATGGTGAATTTATTTTAGTGTAAATGATATCAAGCGGCTTTTTTGTGGGAAACGTGTTTTCAAGACCGGAATCCTTCCTAACGCCTAGATAATGCTACCTTGGGCATTAATCTATCCAAAATTTGCTCTATCGCCATTACTGTCCAATCAATATCCGCTTCTGTGGTTTCTCGTCCCAAACTCAAGCGAATGCCGCCAACGGCCTTAGTTTTACTATATCCCATTGCCAATAATATCGGACTCGGAGTTAGTTTGCCGCTGTTACAAGCAGAACCGGAACTAATGCCAATTCCTGCTAAGTTTAGCTGTCGCACTAAAGTCTTGCCTGTCACTTTCCCTGTGTCGCCGTCGGGAGAAACAATGCAAAAACTGACGTGGTGCGGCAGACGATAATATCGATCGCCCGTTGCGACTAAACTGGGTACGTGGGATAATTGGTCAAAAAGCCGATCGCGCAATGCAATTAACCTCGGCGTTTCCACATCTATTTCCTGCAATGCTAACTCCGCCGCCACCCCAAAACCGACGATTGTCGGCAGCGCTTGTGTCCCGGAACGCAGTTTCAATTCTTGGCCACCACCGCCTAACATTGGCACTAATTCTACTCCCGGACGCACGTAAAGCGCCCCCGCACCTTGTGGCCCGTAAAGTTTGTGACTGGAAACCGAAAGCAAGTCTACGGGAAGTTTCTGCACGTCAACTTGCAGCTTGCCGGCAACTTGAACTGCATCGGTATGAAACATGATATTGCGATCGCGCGCAATTTGTCCTAATGCCTCAATTGGTTGCAGCGTGCCAACTTCGCTTTGTCCGTAAATGATGGAAATTAACACTGTATTCGATCGCAGGGACTCTTGCAAATCCAAAGGGTGAATTCGCCCCAATTTATCAACTGGTAGGCGCGTTACCTCCCATCCCAACTGTTCGAGTTGTCGCGCCGGTTCTGCTACAGCGGAGTGCTCTACGCTGGAGATAATAATATGCTGCGGCTTTGTATAAAGACGGGCAATTCCCATAATTGCCAAATTGTCCGCTTCAGTGCCGCCGGAAGTAAAAATCATCGATTCCGGTAGCGCGTTAATCAAGCTAGCAACCTGCATTCTTGCTAATTCTAAAGCTGTCGCCGCCCTTTGTCCCCACTCGTGCAAGCTGGAAGGATTTCCCCACTGCTGAGTAAGGGCTGTTTGCATGGCTTGAATCGCTTCTGGGCGGGCGGGTGTTGTGGCGCTATAGTCGAGGTAAATTTGCATGATAAATAACTAATTAATGACTGTTGACTGTTGACTGTTGACTGTTGACTGTTGTGAGTGGCTACCAATAGCCAATAAAACCAATAACTGATGACTAACTTCCTGGTTTGCAGACGTTGTAGTCTTCATGGGACAAAACTTTTTGGGGAGTTAAGAAAGTGCCGCAATCTTCACAAAGCATTCTGTAGTTGCGAGTTACAGGAATACTGATTATCAAACGGTTGTGACGCAGGCGTTTGCCGCCGAAATCTCTGTAATTCTTATTTTCGCCCAAAGCTGCTATAATTGTTCGGGCTTTAGTGACTACGTGGTCGGGCAGACCTCTGAGATCGATGATATCTCTAGCAAATGATGCTTCCCTCTCTTGTTTTTTGGTTTGTTTTTGTGTCAGGACTTCAACGTAATGCTGCTGCGCCACCAACTCTTGCGTGCAGCGATGGCACGCTTTACCATATCCTTTGTGACCGCACGGAAAAATTCTTTTTCTTTTAGCCATAAAGCAGCGGTATAGGGTTTGACCCACGCCCCTGAATGCTGCTACCTTACCAGTGATGCTTCCGGCATCGAGGCAGTTCTACAAGACGCAAAATCTGTTCCCTTGCATAAATTTAATAGGTTGTAACTTTACTTGATCCAATAGCTTTGAACTGTGAGAAGGCTAATAACCTCTATATTTATTAAAATTTTGTGGCTGTATTGTATTATCATTTACTCGGTTTCTGTTGTGCTGGGCTGGTGGCGATCAATCTGGCGGGCTGCGGACAAACAAAGCAAGACGTGCAGAATTTACCTCTCAGTCTGGCTCCATTGCCTCAAGACCCCTTGTTGCAAGTATACTTCAATCAGTCGATCGCTTCGAGTTATACAGAGCCTTACCGCCAGCAAACTAGACCTGGAGATGATTTAGAAAACTTGATTGCTGTGGCGATCGCCAGTGCTGGATCGACGGTAGATGTTGCGGTTCAGGAGTTTCGCTTGCCCGGTATTGCGAGGGTTTTGGCCGAACGAGGGCGATCGGGAATTAAAGTGAGATTAATTGTCGAACATATCTATAGTCGCCCTTGGAGCGATTTTACAGCCCAGGAGTTGGCGAAATTACCGGAAAGAGAGCGCGATCGTTATAACGAATTTGTGCAACTTGCCGATACCAATAAAGACGGTAAATTAACGGCAGATGAAATCAAGCAAAATGATGCTTTGGTAATTGTCAAAGATGCGGGTATTCCTGTAATTGACGATACTGCTGACGGCAGTAAAGGCAGCGG
This sequence comes from Microcoleus sp. Z1_B2, assembly GCF_036700325.1. NCBI lineage: Bacteria > Bacillati > Cyanobacteriota > Cyanophyceae > Oscillatoriales > Microcoleaceae > Microcoleus > Microcoleus sp. Z1_B2. The sequence goes on along the minus strand of NZ_JAUBOQ010000050.1, from coordinate 39,185 downwards.
TTTGATGCACCACAAATTTGTTGTAATTGACGGCAAAACCGTAATCGTAACTTCGGCTAATTTTACCACAAGCGATATACATGGCGATTTCAAGACACCTGCAAGTCGCGGCAATGCGAACAATTTGGTGAAAATTGAAAATGCTCAAATAGCGCAACTATTTACTCAAGAATTTAACATCATGTGGGGCGACGGGCCCGGAGGCAAACCGGACAGCAAGTTTGGCATCAAAAAGCCGTTTCGTCAAGTGCAAAAAGTAAGAGTAGGGAATTCGACAGTGGCGGTGCAATTTTCGCCGACTTCCCAGACTTTGCCTTGGGAAAAAAGCGTTAACAGTTTGATAAATCGAAATTTGGGTAGTGCGAAAAAGTCGGTTGATTTGGCATTGTTTGTATTTTCGGCTCAGCGGTTGTCAAATACTTTGGAAATTCAAGCTAGCCGGGGAGTTGCGGTGCGAGCTTTAATTGACTCTAATTTTATTTATCGCTCTTACAGTGAAGGGTTGGATATGATGGGGGCGACTTTGATGCAAGATTGCAAGTTAGAAACTGACAATCGCCCTTGGAGAAAGCCGCTGACTGCGGTGGGAGTGCCGCTGTTACCAATGGGCGATCGCCTGCACCACAAATTCGGCGTTGTGGACGGCAAAACGGTGCTTACAGGTTCTCACAACTGGAGTGAGGCGGCAAATCACGGGAATGACGAGGCGCTGCTGGCGATCGATAATCCGACAGTTGCGGCCCATTTTGAGCGGGAGTTCGATCGGCTTTACAAAGGTGCAACCTTGGGAATTCCCGCCCGCATCAAACAGAGAATTGATGCTAAGAAAAAAGAGTGCGATTCACTACAAGCAGCATCAAAATCTGCGAGTGCTAAACCTCAAATTGCTGCCGGAAAAAAGTTAGTTAATTTAAATGCCGCGACTCAGGAAGAATTAGAAACTTTGCCTGGAGTTGGCCCGAAGTTAGCCGAGAGAATTATTGCAGCGCGACAACAGCAACCTTTTACCTCTTTAGACGACGTGGCACGGGTTCAGGGCATTGGGGACAAGATTTTAGAGAGATGGCGCGATCGAGTAACTTGGTAGTTACGTTCGTACTCCTCACATTTTGCACCATTTTCAATTACTTGTTTAGGAACAGGCTTTCCGGCCTGTTCCACAAAGAGTGAATTTTCTTGTGGAACAGGCCGGAAAGCCTGTTCTTGACAATACTGCAACATCTCAGTAATCAGGACTTCATTCCTGACTCTAAAAAGTTCACAGTCATAACTTCCGTCCTTCCTTTCGCAACTCAGCATCAAAGACTCAAGTTCTCACTAGAAACCTATTGGCTCTACTTTGACAACACCTCAGCTCTCAAGTTAAAATAACTTCTAAACAAAATGCTATCTATTCACCTGAGAGGTAGAGAGAGATGGAACACGCCAGATTTGTTATGGGGAGGCCACAAATCAAATTTCTAGCTATCTTGGTGGGGGCATTTTTTTTGATTCTAGCAGCTTTCACAGTCAGCGCCCAGCAGAGTAGCGAAGCACAATTTAGGGTCAAAAACGAAAACGCTTTTAATATTAATTTAATTCAATTTAAGCGCACTGAATATGTAGGCCCCTGTGCCGGTACTGTCTTCTCCCCTGATTCGCAAAGCGCTCGATTTGTCTCCAGCAAAACTCCTCCCGGCCCTAACAGAAGGGTGATGATTAAAAATGTGACTGATGGCATGGAAACTAACCCCTATCCCTACACAGACAGAGGTTACAACAAAGGTGAGTTTTCCGAGGATTTTGGATTTAAGTTGGGTAACAGTCACAAAACAAGAACTTTTTCGGTTTTAGAGGGAGAAAATAAGTTTATCTATGAAATTAAAGAAAATGACCAAGTTATAGAACAGGGTTCGCTTACGGCTGAAGTTTCTATACAAAACTTAGGTACTTTTCCCCGTCAGCAAATTTGTCAAGATCGGGTAGAATGTCGGGATACTGCTGATTGTCGCGATCGTAAAGGCAGAAAAAGAAGTTGCAGACAAGAGTGTTTTCCTGTTCAACAGTGTCGCTGTCCCTAACTACTTTCTGTCCAAAAATTATTTTATTTAATTAAGGCCAGAAGACAAAGAGGAATAACAAACCAGAAACAAGATAAGTTATTTTCCACGGAATAGGGGCAACCACGCAGCGCTGTTTCATTCTCTTGTAGGGGCTGCCCCCCGTGGCTGCCCCCATGTCCCAAACGGCTGTGAAATCGTCTGTGGGGGCTAGGCATTCTTGGCACTACAAGGGTCAAAAGCCTGATTTTCGTGAGAAAGAAACCGCCCTGGGCAACCACGGGCGATTGCCCCTCCAATAAAATTGTTGGTTCAAGTAATTGGGTGAAAGTAAAATGCTGCTCCTAACACGATATATGTTGCTAAAAGCAGCACTCCTTCGAGCCAATTAGAGCGCCCGTCGAGACTAATTAGATTAGCAATTGTTACTGCAATGGCAACTGCAACTACTTCAAACGGATTGAAGTTTAAATCCATCGGCTGATGAATTATTAATCCGATAATTACCAACACCGGCGCTACCAGCAAAGCAACTAGCAAACTCGAACCCATCGCGACAGAAACTGACAAATCCATATTGTTTTTCATCGCCACTCCCACCGCAGTTACATATTCGGCTGCGCCGCCCACAATCGGCAACAGAATTACCCCTGTAAACAGCGGCGTTAATCCCAATCCTTTGGTAGTTTCTTCGACAACACCCACGAAAATTTCTGATTCAAAAGCAACAGCAACAGTTGAGGCAACTAGCACTCCTATCCACAGCCACAAATTCGGTTTGTGCGTAGTAGATTCTTCTTTGGTATTTTGAGGATTTTCTGACTCTAGTTCTACTAAGCCAACATCGTAAAGATAGCTGTGGGTTTTTAATGAAAATAACAGAGTTAGAGCGTAAACTGCAATTAGGACGATCGCAGTTATTAAGGAAAGATTCTGAATGGCTGCGGGTTCGACTCCATTGGAGGTATAAATTACCATTGTCGGCAGCAGGATGGCAATCACTGCTAGAGTCATTGTGGAACCGTTCACCCGCGCGATTATTGGCTTAAATTCCTGTTCTTTGTAGCGGATTCCTCCTAACAGCATGGAAAATCCCATGACTAAAAGCAAGTTGCTGATAATTGTACCGGTTATGCTGGCTTTCACAATGTCAATTAAGCCAGCTTTTAGGGCAACTATGGCAATAATTAATTCCGTAGCATTGCCGAAGACTGCATTTAATAAGCCGCCTATGGAGGGGCCTGTAACGATCGCCACTTCTTCTGTTGCTGTGCTCAACCAAATCGCCAGAGGTATAATGCCTAAAGCGGATGTGATGAAAACTGCAAGGGAACCCCAGTGCAAATACTCAGCGGCGATGGAAATGGGGATGAAAATTAACAGCGCTATGGAAAGAATCTTTTTGATTGACATAGGAACTCGGATGGTGTAAGGAATGGTGATGTCGAGTTGTCGGGGCGATCGCAAAGTTGATTTTACACTATTCAACTATTCTCTGACAATTCTGCTGGCGAGTGCGATCGATAATTGGAAATATTTAACCGCAAATGCACCCAGAGCGAGGCAGATTGAATATAATAGAATGATATCGACATCGGTGAAAAGATATGTCTCAATCTGTAGTGCCAGTTGTTGAATCAAAGCAAATTGATACTTCACCCACCTTGACCTTTGAAGAATACCGATTTTATCAAACTGATTCCTATCTACAATATGAACTGTACAAAGGCAAATTAATTCCGATGCCAACCGCCACAGTTTTACATATCAAAATTTGCGAGTATTTAGTTTACAAATTGCAGCGTTACCTAGCGGAACACAATCTTGACTTAGTAGCAAAAACAGGTTTAGGAGTGAGAACAGAAGAAGATACATCTCGGATTCCTGATGTAGTTGTTTGCACTCAAAGTCTTTTGGAACAAGCTGGTGCTAGACCAGGTGCTGGTATCCTCGATTTTGAGGAAAAGCCGCTGTTAGTGATAGAGGTAGTGAGTCAAAATCGGCGCGCCGATTATGTGATTAAACGAGCTGAGTACGAACTAGGTAACGTGCCCGAATATGTAATTGTTGACCCTACACCTAACAAAGAACTGGTGCGAGTTTTAGCCTTTCCTGAAGGTGAAGACATCTATACACAAACAGATTTTGTGCCGGGGCAACAAATGGTGTCTGTAGTCTTTCCAAATCTGACATTATCAGTGAATGAAATACTGTCTCCGCCATTAGTTGAAGGGTTGATTAAAGCAGAACAAGCTCGGTTCCAGGAACTTGAGCAGCAAGCTGATGAGCAGCGCCAACGGGCGGAAAGATTGGTGGCGAGGTTGCGAGAATTAGGAGTAGATCCCGATCGCATTTAGGAGCTTTCTGTCAGAACCCCGAATTCTTAAAAAAGTCGGGGCTCTGGGTATTCTGTTGGTTGAGGTGGGCTTGATACTGTGCAACTATTCAACCCAACGCACCCGCACAAAATGAGCTTCGCGTCCCCAGAAGTCGTGACTTACAGTAATATCAACAACACTCAAATTAAACGGAATAGCAGTTGTCACGTACCGCTGAGCCAGAGCGCCCACATCAGGAGCTAACTGAGCCGCAGCCGCCGCCGCAGCACCCAAACCGAACAGTTGCAGAATGGGCCCGCGAGGCAGGGCTAAATTGATGCCAACAGCAAGTCCTGCAGTCAGCAGCATTGCCACCGACAAATTCGTGCCACAGCGGGGATGTACAGCTAAATCCCACTCTCCGCTGGCAATCCGGTGCAAAGCCTCGCGCACTGCCTGACGCAACTGTGCAATGTTAACGTGCCCATAAAGAAAAAACCCTTGGTCTGTGGACATTCCGCCCAATAACTCATTATCGGCTCTTGCTGTGGTCGCACCAAACGATTGGCTTAGTACCCAAACAGTAGCGTGTTCCAAAGCATGAACTTGGCGCAAAGTCAAGACTTCCTTCAAACCGGGCACAAAATTGAGTTGTCGCAACAAATCAGCATCTTGAGTCCGCTGCGGGGCAAAGTCGAAGGGAAATTGGCCGGTGCGGCCGGAAGCAGAAGCAGTAGTTGTCATATCAAAACGCCTCCATTAACTCGATTAAGTGGATATTTAAAATTAGCAATTCGGTTGAGAAAAAGCCGGTCATACATTATCAATAGTTGTGGCTTTAAAACCTAGCAATGGCAGGTTTTGTGCAAAAAACATTAGCCATCAACCTGCCCTTACTAACAAATATTCCCAGTTTATTGCTCTAGCCGCTGCCCGTCCCGAAATACTCCCGGAATTCGCCGGCCTCTGGTATCGATAATTGTGCCTTTGCCGTGAGGCAATCCCTTGCGTAACTCTCCCTCATAGCGGATACCGTTGGAGAACGAACAGTTACCCCTGCCATCAAGTTCTTGAGTATAGAACTGTCCCGAACACCGACTGCCGTCAGCGCGGGTGAACGCTCCCGTACCTAAAGGCTTGCCCCCTAAAAATTGACCCACAAAGCGATCGCCATTGGCAAAAATGAATTGCCCTTGTCCCGTAGGCACGCCTACTTTTTGATCGAGAGAAAACGACCCCACATAGCGATCGCCATTAGTAAAAATAGCTGTGCCGGAACTAACTTTGCCATCTCGGAATATACCCTCGACGCGGGCGTCGTCCTTAAATATAAATTGTCCTCGGCCATTTGGTTTGCCCAGACGGAACTGCCCCTCATAGCGATCGCCGTTGGAATATATGTATACCCCAGTGCCGCTGGGCAAACCGTTAACGAACTGTCCGATGTAGCTATCACCGCTGTCATAATCGCACCTAACTCTACCTGTAGCGATAGCTGGCACGCAGCGGCCGGTTCTAGCTTCTGTTCCTTGCGCCATTGAGGGCAAGGGATAAGTAGCGTAACTACCAATTCCCAACACTGATGCAACTAATAAAGCGATTCCACTGGTCCAAGAACGGGAAATCATCAATCAACTTGCTCCTATGCGCTGTTAGATATTATCTTCTTCTGTCCTTTGTCTTTTGTCCCATTTGTTGTCAAAACTTGACTGAAAAGCTCAATCATTTATCCTTTACGAAACTCCGGGCTTGCCGTTGCGAAATACCCCCGGAAAGCGCCTACCTCTAGCATCTATCATCGTTCCCACACCGTGAGGCACTCCCTTTCGCAATTCTCCTTCATAGCGCGTACCGTTGGGGAAAGTGCAGGTGACACTAGCGTCAAGTTCTTGATTAAAAAATCTGCCGGAACAGCGAGTGCCGTCTACCCGCACCAATACCCCAGGGCCAAAGGGTGAGCCTGCAAAGAATTGTCCTTCATAGCGATCGCCATTGGTATAAAAAAATTGACCCCGCCCTGATGGTTGGCTGCTAATGGCATCAGTCTGAACGTTCCTGACGACTGCGAAGTCTCCGACGTAGCGCTCGCCGTTGGGGAAAACGACCGTCCCAGATCTCATTGTGCCGTCTTGGAACACGCCTGTGTAGCGGGCATCATCTTTAAAAATGAATGTCCCTCTACCGTTTGGCACTCCATTCCGAAAATTTCCTTCGTAGCGATCGCCATTAGCGTACACGTAGACTCCAGTGCCGTCGGGCAGGCCGTTGACGAAGTTTCCCTCGTAGTTATCGCCTCCCTCGTAATTGCATTTTACTCTTCCCGTAGGAGGGTTTCCCTGGCAGAAGGGAGAGCGTTTTCCTTCTTCTGGTGCTGGTTGAGCTATTGATGGCTGGGGATTCAAGAGATTAGTGGCGCTGCCGATACAAGAAGCAACTAATATCACCATCCCTAATTTTTGAATTGAACTGAGCACGATCGATCTCCTTTAACTTCAATTACTAATAGGGATTTTCTAGAAGCTAATACTTGCTGAAAAGTCCTCTATTTTTTAATCCCTTTACTAATTTTACCTTCAGGTTCGATATCTGCCCTAAATGCAAAAAGGCAAAAACTCTAATTTTTGCCTTTAGCATTTTTCCTGCTTTACTGTCAATTTTCAGCGTCGCGCTGAGCTATTCGGATTTGGGAGACGGCTAATAACTGCATTGGCTGGTTGTGGTTGGCGACTGGCGGGTTTTTCGCCAACACCTTTGGCTACCTCAACGCCGTTTTCCTCCAGAATCACGATCGGATCGGCTCCTTGCTTGAGATCGACCCGCTTCACCAGAACTTGCCCGTTAGACAACCGCTGCCCGACTTTGACATATCGGCTAGTTGGTTCATTCGGTACTTTGACAATCACTTGCGTCTCGTTCCCGACTTTTACCACCCCACTGACTTCAGTGCCTGTAGCGATGTCAGTAGAAGGCGGTGGCGGAATTACTGGGATGACGGGAGGAGGTGGGGGATTTGGGTCTACCCACTGGGGCGGGCGCTTGTCTACTGGCAGTTCCGGCAGATCCGGCACTCCTATGGGTCTCGCTGCTATTGGTTGGGGCGGGCGTGGGGGTGCTGGAGGGCGAGGCTGCGGATTCCGCGCATCTTGCGGTCTACCTCCTGTTGGCCCAGTTCCAGGACGACCGGTGCCAGGACCTCTTGCTACCCTGGCATTGGGGTCTCTCCATTGGGGGGGGCGCTTGTCTACTGGCAGTTCCGGCAGATCCGGCACTCCTATGGGTCTGGCTGCTATTGGTTCGAGTCCAGGCGGGGATGTACGAGTACGACCTAACTGAGGAGCATTTAGCCCCGGAACTATGGGAGGCGAGCCAAT